>NZ_JAELUC010000050.1 GCF_016429155.1 Pedobacter sp. ASV12
TCAAAATGCTGCACGGTATTCCAGGTAAAATAACCGAACAAGCCTGTCGATATTTTTTTATCAACTGCGGGGCTTATCGATTTAAACTGTGCCTTAAATGCCGTAATTTCATCGGTAAGCACAAAGCTGTCCTTGCTGCTTTTCTCGCCATCGGGGAAATAGGCACTCAGCTGCTCGTTTTGCAAAATCAATCCGGCTACAGGCTCGGCGCACACATAACTCGTAGCATTTTCACGGCTATGGTAATCGGAGCTTTCGAGCAAAATGGTGTTTGGGAACACATCGCGCAGGCGCAGGTAAATGCTTACCGGCGTAGTGGTATCGGCTAAGCGCTTTTTGGTGTGTGTGTGTATCTGGTATGTTTTCATAAGCTTCTATTTTCTTTAGCCGCCATTTCAATTGATTGGCCGGGCTTTGCCATGGCGGTATTTCAAAACAAAAAACCCGACGTGTGGTTCCGTCGGGTTTTGAATGTGGTTTAAGTTTAGGTTTAAGTTGATAAACTATAAGGTACACAAGGCTACGACGCAACTCTGTTTAGAATTACCACGCCATTGCCAAGTATGTATATTGTTAATCATCGTGGAGCAAAAATATATAAAAAGTTAAATAATCAAAATATTTTGAATTTTTTTCGAATGCCTACTCATCAGTACCTTAACCTTAAGAAACCCCAAAGAAAGTTCTCGAAGGGTCGCTTTTTACCATCATAAAAATCGTGGCGATGATGATCAGCAGTCCCAGACCAAAGAAAACGGCAATATTCTTATGTTTCGCCGTGGCATCGGCCACTTTTTTAGACCTCGAATTGCCTACTGTAATCAAAATGATGGCCAAAATCATCATGCTGATATGCTCCATTTTCCAGTAACGGCCCATGGCTACCGAGCTGTCTATTTTGTACCAGCCGTTTAAAAAATATACCGCCAAGCCCAACAACAACTGGATATGGGCACTTACCAAGGTAAAAACATTCAGTTTTCTGTTGCCTTCGGTATAAGGCTTTTTGCCTAGCCAGCCTGATAACGCATTGATTACGGCAATTACCAACAGGATAAAAACTACATAGCGCCAGCCTGAGTGCGCACTTTTAAGGATATCGTTCATTGTATAAGCAATTTAATTTTTTGTCAAATCCAAAAATAGCTAATTAATGGCAAATGCAAGTCCAATTACTTTATTTATAAACCTTCTTAATACAGAATTAACAAGCGCTGCTTAATGTAATCATCGCCTTACAATTACTTAATCAAAGCCCGGTTTTGAGTTAATGTAGGGGTTGGATTTTTGCGCCAAACAAATTAATCAGCTATGAGGTATTTTTTACTATCCATTATTATGCTCTGCTTTTGGGGTACCAGCAAGGTATCGGGCCAAACTACGCAGGCTTCTATTTCGGGCATTATTGCCGATGAGCAGAAAAAGCCTATTGCAGGCGTTTCGGTTCAGGTCAAAAACGAATCAACTGGTTTTACCACCAGAACCAACACCAACGCCACCGGCGAATTTACTTTTAAAGAACTGCCTTTGGGCGGGCCTTACACCATTAAGGCTACTTTTACCGGCCTCGGCGACCAAACCCGTTCGGGCTATTTGCTGAACCAGGGCGATGCGGTTAAGGTAAACATTAACATGCTGGCCACTTCGCAAACCTTGGAAGCGGTACAGGTGGTGGCATCCGGACTGAGGAATAAGGTACAAAACTTTGGCGCCTCCACCGAAATCTCGGCCAAAGCCATTACCAAACTTCCTGTAAACGGCCGTAACTTTACCACGCTGATGGATCTTTCGCCATTGAGCCGCGGTGGCAACATTGCCGGTCAGCTGGGCTCGTCTACCAACTATACCATTGATGGCATGAATGCCAAGAACCCTACTTCGGCGGGTTCTACCACCAGCAGAAGCGGTGCGCCTTATTCGATTTCTATCGAAGCCGTAAGGGAATTTAAGGTGGTAACGAACCAATACGACGTAACTTTTGGCCGTGCCGGCGGCGGTACCGTAAGTGCGGTAACCAAAGCGGGTACCAATACCTTAAGTGGCAGCGCTTTTGGCTATGGCCGTGCCGATTGGTTGGCCAGCCCGTACGATATCAGAGGCAACAAACGCGTGAACGATTTTTCTACCTATCAGTATGGCTTTACTTTGGGTGGCCCCATCATTAAAGACAAGCTGCATTATTTTGTGGCCTGGGACCATCAGAAAGATTCTCGTCCGTTGATTATTGCCGACATCAACTCTCCGGCCGACGAAGCGAGATTTAACATTACAAACACTACCTTGAGCAGCTTCTTGAATATTGCTCGCAACAAATACGGTGTAGCCAACTCGCCACAATATGGCAGTTTCCCTAAAAAACGTGGTTCTGATGCGGCTTTTGCCCGTTTAGATTGGCAAATTGATGGCAAGAATTTGCTAACCGTTCGCGACAACTATACCAACGACAGAAATCCACTTGGGTTGGCTGATAACACTTCCATCAACTTCTTCGAAAGCTATGGCAACGACAAGAACGTAGACAACAGCTTATTGGCCACTTTGCGCACCACCGTGAGCAGCAAGGTAACCAACGAACTGAAGTTCCAGCACTTGTACACTTTCCAAGCCAGTACCCAAAACGATCAATTGAGTTATGCCATTCCAAGGGCTATTGTTGGCAACTTGACCTCGGTTCTTTCTGACGGAAGCACGAAATCTACTTCGGTACAAATTGGTGGCCATCGCTTTGGCCAGGAAGGATTTACCAATAACGTATTCCAATTGGTTGATAATTTCTATTACAACACCGATAAGATCAAATATACTTTTGGTGCCGACATCATGTACACCAATGCCAAATCGCTATATGGCAGCGAGGTGAATGGCCGTTTCGAGTACACCAATACGGGAACAACTGCCACTTCGTTACAGAACTTTGAGAACCTGATTCCAAACAGGTACTATCGCGAAGTTCCCTTGGTGGCCGACCCAAGCGTTAAAGCCGGCATCTGGAATGCCGCATTGTATGGTCAGATGCAAACCAAATTAGGCTTAGGTTTAGACCTTACCGCTGGTTTACGTGTTGATTACAGCGCCTATCCTACTTCGCCATTGAACGAAACCTTGTTTCAGGAGCTGGGCGTAAGAACCGATAACAAACTGACTCAATTTTTGGTACAGCCACGCATCCAGTTGAACTGGGATATCAATGAAAAACATACCGATTATGTACGTTTTGGCGCAGGTATCTTTGGTTCAGACATCAACAACTATGTAACCATTAACAACCTGACTTTTGATGGCAAGCATTTGGCTACGGTAGATGTTTTTGGTACCGATGTACCTACGCCAAACTTCCCTGGTTACAGAACCGGTGTAAGTGCGCCTACTTTGCCTAACTTTCAGGTGCCGACCATCAATACCAATGCGGCCGATGCCCAGGTTCCAGTTATTTATAAAGCCAACATTTCTTACAGCAAGCTGATTACCGACAAGCTAAAAGTTGGGGTAACCGGCTATGCTTCTTTAGGTCGCCACAATTATATGTATGTTGACCGAAATATGGCCGCCAATCCGTTCTTTACCCTATCAAACGAAGACAACCGTGGTGTTTATGTGCCGAGCATCCCAAGCAATGGTACCGCCGACTGGAAAACCGGTCGTTTGAGCAACAAGTTTGGCCGTGTATTGGAGCTGAACAGCCAAGGCCGCGTAAACCAGTTTGCCGTAGTGCTCGATGCAACTTGGCAGTACTTTAAGGACGGCGAAATTTCGGCCAGTTTTACCTGGAACGACAGCAAAGACAACACTTCGTTTAACGGTAACGTAGCCAACTCGGCAACCTTATCATTGCCGGTAAAAGACGATCCACGAAACCTGAGCAAAATGAGTTATTCTGATGGTCAGTTCCGCAACAAGGTGGTTATCTATGGTACTTTGCCTACATTCTATGGCGTTTCTATTGGGGTTCGCTACTCGGGCATTGGCGGTACGCGCTACACCTTGTTATCTGGAGCCAACAACAACGGCGATTTTGTAACTACCAACGATTTGGCTTTCATTTTCGACAGGAACAATCCTAATGTACCTGCAAACGTACGTACAGGCCTGCAAGCTTTGCTTGACAATCCGCTAGCCAGCCAAAGCCTGAAAGATTATATTTTGAAATATTCTGGCAAAATTGCAGAACGTAATGGCGGCATCAATGGTTTCTTTGGTACGGTTGATTTAAGGGTTAGCAAAAAAATCAAGATCCAAAAATCGCATAACGTAGAAATCTCGGCCGACATCTTCAACTTTGCCAACTTACTGAACAAAAAATGGGGAGTAAACGAGTCGTTGGGTAGCCAAGCTTTATATGCCTTGGGTATCCCGGCATCGGGTGGCAATCCGGCTGTTCCGAACTTCGACACCACCAACAAGGTATTTAACTACCGTGTAAACAATTCTGGCGTGGTTAACCCTTCGGGCAATCCTTACCAGTTCCAAATTGGCTTGCGCTACGGATTTTAACAATTAGGCAAGCCATTCAGGATTTTGTGGCTAACCAAACCCCACTTGCATTTGCAGGTGGGGTTTTCTGTTGATGATTGGCTTGGACTAAACCGCCCTCAGGTGTCTCAGACAGTGAAAAATTAGGTCAACCATTCAGGCATTAAGAAATAATCAACATGAAGCATAGCAATACTAGGCTAAGCCTAGATTCCAGATTCAACTATTTATTGGCCACAGATAACGGATTACCTGGCTAATGCGGAACCCACTTGCAACTGCAGGTGAGTTTTTCTGTTGAGGATTAGCTGGACTAAACTGAGGAGCCCTCAGGTGTCTCAGACAGTGAAAAAATTAGGTCAACCATTCAGGCATTAAGAAATAATCAATGTGAGGCATAGCAATACTAGGCCAAGCCTAGATTCCAGTTTCAACTATTTATCAGCCACAGGTTAACGGATTACCTGGCTAATGCGGAACCCACTTGCAACTGCAGGTGAGTTTTGCTGTTGAGCGTTGGTCTATACGACGAAAAACTGAGGAGCCCTCAGGTGTCTCAGGCGGTGAAAAAATTAGATCAGGCATTAGGGAATCAACGTGAGGCATAGCAATACAAGGCCAAGCCTAGCTTCCAGATGACAAATACCGTAAATACATTCACGTGCTTCAAGGTGATAAAAACAACTACCATCGGCTTTAGTAATTTATTGCGCCGAAAATGTAAAATAAAAGTTAGGTAAGGTATAAATCTTTATTTATCAATAGATTTAAGGTCTTAACTTAACAATAATTATGAAGAAAATTCTACTCGCGCTCGCGCTGGTGTTTTCTACTGCATTTTTGTTTGCACAGCAGACTTATCCCGTTAACGGTTCTTTCGACATCAGACCAGGATTGTACGCTTTTACCAATGCGAACATTGTAGTTAACGCCAATCAAACGATTAGCAATGGCGTATTGCTGATCAAAAACCAAACCATCCAGTCGGTAGGCACTGGCACCGCAATTCCGAAAGGTTATGTGGTGATTGATTTGAAAGGAAAATACATCTATCCTTCGCTTATCGATGCCTTTACTACCTATGGCATTCCAGAAGCACAGCGCGCCCAGGCCGCAGGTGGCTTCTTTGGACGCCAGTCGGTTTTTACCTCTACCAAAAAAGGAGCCTACGGATGGAACGAAAGCATCCGCCCCGAAGTGGAAGTGAAAAGCATCTTCACCATCGATACCAAAAAGGCAGACGACCTGCGCAAAGCCGGTTTCGGGAGCGTAAACGTCATCAGTCGCGATGGTATTGCACGTGGTACCTCCGCCGCCGTTACCCTCAACGATGGCAAGGAAAACGAAGTGATGCTGAACGACCAGAGTGCAGCCAACTACTCGTTTAACCGCGGTACTTCTACCAATGACTACCCGTCTTCATTAATGGGTTCTATCGCCTTGCTGCGCCAAACCTATTTGGATGCCAACTGGTACAAAAACCAAAAAGAAGAATACAATATTTCTTTAGAGCAATTCAACAAACAACAGGGCTTGCCACAGCTTTTTGAAGCCGATGGCTGGGCCAATATTTTGCGCGTTGATAAAATCGGAAAAGAATTCAACAAACAATTTATCATCAAATCTACCGGCGACGAATACCAACGCATCGATGCCGTTAAAGCCACAGGTGCTACGTTGATCATCCCGGTCAACTTCCCTAAGGCTTTTGACGTAGAAGACCCTACAGAAGCCCGCAACCTGAGCCTTGCCCAATTAAAAGGCTGGGAGCTGGCCCCAACCAACCCGGGCGTGCTGGAAAAAGCAGGCGTTAAATTTGCCCTCACTACTTTCGGCCTCGAAACCCCTAAAGATTTCTGGACTAATTTGACGCAAGCAATTACCAACGGACTAACCGAAAAACAAGCCTTAATGGCTGTTACCGAAATCCCTGCAGGGCTTTTGGGCATCGGTGATAAAGTAGGCACGCTCGAAAAAGGCAAATTGGCCAACTTCCTCATCACTTCAGACAACATCTTTAAACCAGGCAACATCATTTTCGAAAACTGGGTACAGGGCAAACGCTTTGTGGTTAACAAAATGGATGTAACCGACTTGCGTGGCACCTACAGCCTCAACATCGATGGCGTAGGTACTACCCTGCTAAAAATTACAGGCACAAACGGCGGATCGACCGCAGCCATTGAGCGTTTGGGCGCCGACAGCGTAAAAACCAACGCTACTTTTAGCCGCACCGGCGATTGGGTAACCATTACCTTTAACCTGAAGAAAAATCCGGTTGGCGATGTTCGCTTGAGCGGTTATTTAACCAGCGCCAGCCCATTAACCTTTAAAGGCGATGTGATTTTGAATTCTAGTCCGGCAGGAGCCTGGAACGGCACCTTTAAGGAAGCCGCCAAAGAAGCTCCAAAACGCGAAGAACCTAAGCCAGCTATCAACAATGGCTCGGTAATCTTTCCGTTTATTGCTTTCGGCACCGCAACCTTGCCTACACAGGAAGCTGTATTACTTAAGAACGCAACAGTTTGGACCAACGAAAAAGAAGGCATTCTGCAAAACGCCGACGTGCTTTTAGAAGGCGGCAAAATCAAGGCTGTAGGCAAGAACTTATCGGCAGGCAATGCCAAGGTCATTGATGCGACCGGCAAACACATTACTGCCGGATTAATTGACGAGCACTCGCACATTGCGGCCAGTGGCGGCATCAACGAAGGTGCCCAATCGGTTTCGGCCGAGGTGCGCATTGCCGATGTCATCAACTCTGAAGACGTTAACATTTATCGCCAGTTGGCAGGTGGCGTAACGACTTCGCACATCCTGCATGGCTCGGCAAATCCTATCGGTGGACAAACGCAGCTCATCAAATTGCGCTGGGGCAAAACACCTGAAGAACTCAAATTCGCAGGCAGCGATGGCTTCATCAAATTTGCCTTGGGCGAAAATGTAAAACAAAGCTCGGCCCAAAACAACCAACGTTTTCCGGCAACCCGCATGGGCGTTGAGCAAACTTATGTGGACGAGTTTACCCGTGCCAAGGAATACGAAAAAGCATTGGCTGTAAAAGGCAACAACGTACGCAGGGATTTAGAATTGGACGCGATTGTGGAGATTTTAAACAACAAACGCTTCATCACCTGCCACTCTTATGTACAAAGCGAGATCAACATGCTGATCCATGTAGCCGATAGCCTGGGCTTTAAGATCAATACCTTTACCCACATTTTAGAAGGCTACAAAGTGGCCGATAAAATGAAGGCACACGGCATTGCAGGCTCAACCTTTTCCGATTGGTGGGCCTACAAAATGGAAGTACAGGAAGCCATTCCTTACAACGGAAAAATCATGCACAACGTGGGTATCACCACCGCTTTTAATTCTGACGATGCCGAAATGGCACGCAGGCTAAACCAAGAAGCCGGTAAGGCGGTATTGTACGGTGGCGTACCAGAAGAAGAAGCCTTGAAATTTGTAACCCTTAATCCTGCCCGTATGTTGCACATCGACAACAAAGTAGGCAGTATAAAACCAGGCAAGGATGCCGATGTAGTGGTTTGGTCGGCCAACCCGCTTTCTATCTATGCCAAAGCCGAAAAAACCTTTGTCGACGGTATTGCCTATTGGGATATAGACCGCGATGCACAAACCCAAAAAACACAGCAGGCAGAAAAAGCGCGCCTTATACAAAAGCTTTTGGAAAGCAAAAATGCTGGTGCACGTACGCAGCGCGCATTTGGCGAAAGGCCGCCAAGATTGTATGCTTGCGAAACCCAGGAAGATTATTGGGCAGAAATGAACCAAATGGAAGGAGAACACAATCATGAATAAATATATCAGCACCGCAATAGCCCTGTTCGCCAGCAGTACTTTGGCTTATGGGCAGGCCAACATTTCTCCGGCTAAGCCCCAAAGTCAAAAAATTATTGTAATGGGCGCGACTATCCATACCGGCAACGGCAAGGTAATCGAAAATGGCTACCTCACCTTTGATAAAGGCAAAATTACCGGCATAGGCGATGCCACTACCGTAAAATTCAGCACCAACGATGCCCGATTGATTACGGCAAGCGGCAAGCATATTTATCCTGGTTTTATTGCCCCCATTACCAATTTGGGCCTGATTGAAATCGAATCGGTAAAAGCAACCATCGACGAAGACGAATTGGGCGAAAACAATGCGCACATCCGCTCTATTATTGCCTATAACACCGATTCTAAAGTACCAGCTACTTTGCGCAGCAACGGTATTTTAATGGCTCAAATTACGCCAAAAGGCGGCAGCATCTCCGGAAGTTCGTCGGTAGTGCAATTAGATGCCTGGAACTGGGAAGATGCCGCAATCAGAAAAGAAGATGCCATGCACATGACCTGGCCAGCTACCCCACGTGGCAGGGGCGGTTTTGGTGGCGGTGGCCGATTTGGAGCAGCGCCCGGTGGCGTAGACCCTAACGAGCGGACCCAAAATGCCATTGCCGAGCTTAATAAGTTCTTCACCGAATCAAAAGCCTACACAGAAGCCACTCCCGCCGTAACCAATACCCGGATGGCGGCCATGAAAGGTGTTTTTAACGGCAGCGAGAAACTGTTCATTACAGCCAATGCACAAAAAGATATCGTAAGTGCGGTAATGTTTGCCAAAAAATTCGGTATTACGCCCGTGATTGTAGGTGGCGATGAGGCTTATCTGCTAACCGATTTCCTCAAATCGAACAATGTAGCCGTAGTGGTTAAACAGCCACACGCCCTACCCAACAACGCCGACGACGATGTAAACATGCCTTATAAAAACGCGGCTTTGTTAAGCAATGCAGGGGTAACCGTAGTGTTGAGCATTGATGGATTTTGGCAACAACGCAACCTGCCTTTTATGGCGGGCACAGCCGCTGCCTGGGGCATGAGCAAGGAAGATGCACTTAAAACCATTACTTTAAATGCCGCCAAGGCCATGGGCGTTGATCAAACTACAGGAAGCTTGGAAATTGGCAAGGATGCTACCTTCTTTATTTCGGAAGGCGATGCGCTCGACATGAAGAGCAACAAGGTGGAAGAAGCCTTTATCCAAGGCCGCTCTATCAACCTTGACAACCTGCATAAACAGCTCGACAAAAAATTCAGCGATAAGTACGGAATAAAATAGCCGATTGGCCTTCCGAAGCTTTCATCATCAGACGTCATGGGTCTTAAAAATCCATGGCGTCTTTTTTTTTACCTAAGGCAAAAAAAAAGAGCAGCTTGAATTTCAAGCCGCTCCCTTAACTAACTTATTATTTATAAAACTGGCTGTTGGGGAAGGAGTCGAACCTTCAAGGGGTAGTTAGCTACAGTTCAAAAATTAATTTGTGGTCAACCCATAAACTGCGTTTGTCCCATGATCCCCACCACCGAGACAAGGAGGTGTGTCTGCCAATTTCACCACCCAACATTCTTTAATTCCCAGTTCACAATTTTCAGTTTCCAGTTGCAAACTGTTAACTGCTAGCTGAGGTGCTGTAGGGGAAGGAGTCGAACCTTCATAGAGTGGTTGTACCATTGCTGGATTTCCCATTATTCTCTACCACCGAGACAAGGAGGTGTGTCTGCCAATTTCACCACCCTACATTATTTTAAGTTTTCAATTGTCAGTTTTCAGTTGTTTACTGCAAACTGGGAACTGCCTACTGGCAATTGCTTGATACAAACATAAGACAAATAGCCAATATGTTGCAAATATTTTAATGTTTTTCTTTTATTTTTATAATTATTATAATAAATTAGCAGTATCATTAAAATTTAAGAAAATTATGCTTAAAAAAGAAACCCAAAATTTAGAAATTGACAACCTAGATATCCAGATCCTGACCCACCTGATGCAGGATGCCACCAAACCTTATACCGAAATAGCCAAAGACCTGATCATTTCGGGTGGTACCGTACACGTGAGGATGAAAAAACTAAGCGATATGGGCATCATCAAAGGCTCGCACCTCATCATCGACCCCAAAAAAGCAGGCTACGACATTACGGCCTTTTTGGGCATCTATTTGGAAAAAGGCTCGTTATACAAGGATGCGGTCGAACACTTGAGCAAGATCAAGGAAGTGGTAGAACTACATTACACCACAGGCTCGTACAGCATGTTTGCCAAAATCACCTGCAGAGACACCAATCACCTGCGCCATGTGCTGAACGAAGAGATACAGGCTGTAAAAGGCATCCAGCGTACAGAAACCCTCATCTCATTAGAAGAAAGCATCAAAAGGCAAATCGAACTGGGTTAGTTTGCTGGTTGGTTCGTTGTTAGTCAGTTAGATTATCAATTGTTACAAGTTTTCGTTGATTATTGCTACTTATTAAACAATCCTTTTAACGCGGCCAGTTTAGCCTGCAAATCGCCATCGGCTTCTTGCTTGGCCTGAGCTTGTTTAGCCTGATACTGGGGTTTAGGATTATGCCTTGCATTTTGACTTTTGTTAACCGGTTTCGCCTCGGTCCTTGCGTCTTGCCCTTTTTGGCTATCTTCTTTCATGGATAGGGAAATCCGCTTGCGCGCCACATCCACATCAACCACGGTTACCTGCACCACTTGGCTTACCTTAACCACTTCATTAGGGTTGGCTACATAGCGATTGGCCAATTGGCTGGTATGCACCAGTCCGTCTTGATGAACGCCAATATCGACAAAAGCGCCAAAATTGGTAATATTGGTAACAATACCCGCCAGCTTCATGCCCGTTTTAAGGTCTTCTATCGAGTTTACGCCTTCTGCAAAACTAAATACCTCGAACTGTTCGCGTGGATCGCGACCAGGCTTGGCCAGTTCTTTTACAATATCATTTAAGGTAGGCAAACCCACTGTAGCGCTTACATATCGCTGCAGGTTCAGTTGTTTTTGCAGGTTGCCATCCTTCATCAGGTCGTTTACCGTGCAACCCAAATCGGAAGCCATTTGTTTAACCAGCGCGTAACGTTCTGGATGCACCCCGCTTCGGTCTAAAACCTGCTCGGCATCGCGGATGCGCAAAAAGCCAGCGGCCTGCTCAAAAGCTTTTTCGCCTAAGCGTGGCACTTTTTTAAGGCTTTCCCTATTTTTAAAAGCCCCGTTTTTATTGCGGTAGTCGATAATATTTTGCGCCAACTGCTCGCCCAAGCCTGAAACGTAGGCCAACACCTGTTTAGAGGCCGTATTCAGCTCAACACCTACGGCATTTACACAGCTCATTACGGTATCGTCTAAGCTTTGTTTCAATTGGCCTTGGTCTACATCGTGCTGGTATTGGCCAACCCCTATGGAACGCGGATCGATCTTGACCAATTCGGCCAAAGGGTCCATCAGGCGCCTGCCGATAGATACCGCACCCCTTACCGTTACATCTTTATCAGGAAACTCCTCCCTGGCCAAAGGTGAAGCCGAGTAAATGGAAGCGCCACTTTCGTTAACCATAACCACGGTTACTTCGGGTATGCGCAAGCCACGCACAAAAGTTTCTGTTTCGCGACCAGCCGTGCCATTGCCAATGGCGATAGCCTCTATTTCATATTTATCGCACAGTTGCTTTACCTGCCATTCGGCATCTTTTAAATTGCCTTGACCAGTATGCGGATAAATGGTGGTATTTTCTAATAATTTGCCTTGCCTATCTAAACAAACCACTTTACAGCCTGTTCTGAAACCCGGATCGATGGCCATGACGTTTTTTTGGCCCAAAGGCGCTGCCATGAGCAGTTGCCGGGCATTTTCGGCAAATACACGGATAGCTTCGGTATCGGCCTTTTGTTTAATCGTTGCCCGCAATTCGGTTTCCATTGCAGGACGCAACAAGCGTTTGTAGCCATCGTTAATGGCCAGTTGTACTTGTTCGCTACAGGCATTGCGGGCTGTAATGAACTGGTTTTCGAGCAAAGTAATGGCTTCTTCTTCGGGAGGCAGCACATCAAGCTTTAAAAAGCCCTCTTCTTCGCCCCTTAACATGGCCAATACACGATGCGATGGCGCGGTTTTAGCGCTTTCCTCCCACTCGAAATAATCTTTGTACTTAATGCCCTCTTCTTCCTTGCCTTTAGCCAGTACCGTTTTATAAGTAGCCTTTTGCATAAAGTAATGACGCATTTTATTTCTGGCTTCGGCGTTTTCGCTTACCATTTCGGCAATGATATCCCTGGCACCTGCCAAGGCTTCGGCCACGTTGTTTACGCCTTTTTCGGTATTGATGTAAGCATCTGCTTCGATAGCGGGCTCTATGCGACTTTGCGACAGGATGCGCAAGGCCAAAGGCTCCAAACCCTTCTCCCTGGCTACCGAAGCCCGGGTTTTACGCTTGGGCTTATAAGGCAGGTAAATGTCTTCTAAAGCCGAGAGCGTTTGTGCTTCGTTTATTTTTTGCTCCAACTCTGGCGTAAGCTTTTCCATCTCGGCCAACGACTTGAGAATAGCCTCGCGGCGCTTGTCCAACTCGCGCAGCTGCTGGGCCAGATCGCGGATGGCCGCCACCTGTACTTCGTCTAAACTTCCCGTCTGTTCTTTACGGTAACGCGAAATAAACGGAACGGTAGCCCCTTCGTCGAGCAAGCTTAGCGTAGCATTAACCTGACTGTTAGCGATATTTAATTGAGAAGCGATTTGCCTGGCGTGGATATTCATATTTTAATTAGGAAAGCCGTAAAATTAAAACTATTATGGAATAATATTTAGCCCTTTATCATTCATTGATGAAAAAGATATACCTGATTTGTTCAACAATGATTTCCTTTGATGGAGCCAGCCAAAAACGATTTGGCCATGGAAAAATACAGGTTATTTAGTAAAACCAGTACTGGCCCAATAAAAAAATCCCCTAAGCTGGGCTAGGGGATCTGTTATCTAATACTTGCACGGCTTTAAAAACCCTGCAACTGCATTTTATTTATTAACGTACATTACTTCTTTAACCGCTTTAACCACTTTTTCGGCATTTGGCAAGCTGGCGGCGATTAGGGTTGGCGCATACGGAAGCGGCACATCGGCGCAAGTGATCCGCAATACCGGTGCATCCAGGTGGTCGAATGCATTTTTTTGAACGTTGAAGGCAATTTCTGAAGAAATCGAAGCCAATGGCCAAGCTTCTTCAACAATCACCAAACGGTTGGTTTTCTTAACCGAGTTGATGATGGTGGCATAATCGATCGGGCGTACAGTACGCAAGTCGATTACCTCGGCATTGATGCCTTCCTTGGCTAATTCTTCAACCGCAGGGTTAACTGCACGGGTTAGCATTTTGCCAAAAGTAACAATGGTTACATCGGTACCTTCTTTAACCACGTTGGCTTTGCCTAGTTCAATGTAGTATTCGCCTTCTGGCACGTCGGCTTTATCGCCGTACATAACCTCCGACTCCATAAAAATTACTGGATCTGGATCTAAAATAGCTTGTTTCAATAAACCTTTGGCATCGTAAGGCGTAGCCGGAACCACTACTTTTAAGCCCGGGCAGTTGGCATACCAGTTCTCAAAGTTCTGAGAGTGCTGTGCACCTAGCTGACCAGCATTACCGGTAGGGCCGCGGAAAACGATTGGTACCGAGAACTGTCCACCGCTCATGGATAATATTTTGGCAGCGCCATTGATAATTTGGTCGATGGCTACCAAAGAGAAGTTAAAGGTCATAAACTCTACAACCGGTATCAAGCCGTTCATGGCGGCGCCAATACCAATACCTGCAAAGCCTAGCTCGGCAATAGGCGTATCAATTACACGTTTATCGCCAAATTCGTCTAACATGCCCTGACTCACTTTATATGCACCATTATATTGCGCAACTTCCTCGCCCATTAAAAAAATGTTCTCGTTTTTACGCATTTCTTCGCTTAATGCTTCGCGTAGTGCTTCTCTAAATTGGATTTCTCTCATTGTTTGTTCAAAAATTACCGAGGGCAAATATAACTAATGAATCGTAATTTTAAAGTAGTGTTTTGATTACACGATGCTTTAGCCATGAGGAAACCCTAAGCCGCAGGCGCCAAGCGTAAACTGTTATTTGGCCAGCATTAAAAACCGCCTTAGAATATTAGTCTTTTAAAGGCGTTAACAGCGAATAGATTTCGCTATCCAGAAATTGGCCATTAAAGTAATAATCCTGTTTAAAATAGGCTTCCTTTACAAAACCATGTTTGAGCAGGAGCTGCCTGGAGGCGTCGTTATCGGGACTGATGATGGCCTGCATGCTGTGCAAACCGATGGTTTCGAAGCCAAAGGCAAGCGTTTTGCTTGCGGCTTCCGAAGTAAAGCCCTGCCTCCAGTAATCAGGATGCAGCATATAGCCAAACTCTCCCCTATGGTTATCCGAATCAATACGCCAATAACCAATGCTGCCGATCATCTGTTCAGGCCGATCTTTTAGCGCCATTACCCAGGGCAGGCTTTTGCCGGCCAAGGTATTCTCCTGGATCAAGGCAATCAGGTCTTGTACGTCTTGCAAGCCTTTAGGTCGTGGGCGATTGATGTAGCGCATAACCTCTTCATTGGTCCGCATATCGAAAAGGATATCGGCATCGCTTGACCGATGTTCGCGCAACAATAATCTTTCTGTTTCTAATACAGGAAATTCGGGAAAATCTAATACCAGCATCGTTGATGGGTTAAGGGTGAAAAGCCAATGATAGCAAAATCCATCAAATTTCTAAAGCATAACTTTTTCCGGCCACGGTTTGCAGCGCTTTGAGCTTGTTGCCATACTTCACTTTGCAGGTTCCGCCAGCAACCGAGGTAATTTTGCTGCTTACAAGCTTGCCGTTTTTCCATTTCATGTCTACTACAAAACCGCCTCGGGCCACCAAACCTTTTACCTCTCCCTCAGCCCATTCGGCAGGCAAGGCTGGCAAAAGCTCAACAAAGCCCTGATGGCTCTGCAACAGCATCTCTGCAATGCCTGCGCCTCCGCCAAAATTACCGTCGATTTGAAACGGCGGGTGCGCACCAAAAAGATTACCATATACGCCGCCCCCACCCATTTTGATCTGGGCATCTTTGCCCACATAGCGCAGCATTTTTTTTACGGCATCATAAGCTCTTTCGCCATTTTGCAACCTGGCCCAAAGGTTAATACGCCAGGTTATGGCCCAGCCCGTTCCTTCGTTGGTTCTTATTTCGAGCGATTTCTTTACCGCCTGGGCCAGTTCTGGGGTTTGCGAACTGGTAATGCTGTAGCCCGGATAAGCGGCAAACAAATGCGAAAGATGCCTGTGGCGCGGGTCTTGGTCTTCCCAATCGTGGTACCACTCCTGCAAATTGCCTTTTTTGCCAATTTGATAAGGGTACAACTTGGCCAAAGCTGTTTTGACAGACTGCTGCATATCGGCATCGACACCCAATATTTCGGTGGCCTTGAGGTAATCGGCAAACAACTCCCTGATCATGGCCAAATCTGCGGTGCTGCCATATAGGGTGCTTCCTTTATAACCTGTTGAGGTAATGTATATATTTTCAGGCGAAGTTGACGGTGCCGTAACCAGGTTTCCTTTCGGATCAGCAGTTAAAAAATCGAGGCAAAACTGTACTGCTCCCTTCATTAAAGGATAGGCCTGTTTGGCCAGGTAGGCATCGTCTTTGGTAAAGGCATAATGCTCCCACAAATGTGTCGATAGCCATACGCCTCCCATTGGCCAGTTTGCCCATTGCGGACTCCCTTCGCCAAAGGCGCCTACAGGATTGGTCATGGCCCATAAATCGGTATTGTGGTGGCAAACCCAACCTCCTGCATTGTAATAATTTTTAGCTGTTACCGCTCCGGTTTTGGCCAACTGGCCAATAAAATCGAGCAAAGGCTGGTGCAGCTCTGAAAGGTTGCCCGTTTCTACGCCCCAATAATTCATTTCGGCGTTGATATTGGTGGTGTAGTTGCTGCTCCAAGGCGGACGCACCAATTCGTTCCACAAGCCCTGCAGGTTTGGAGGCAAGCCGCCTACTCTCGATGAACTGATCAACAAATAACGGCCATATTGATAATACAAAGCTACGAGACTGTTATCGCTCTTGCCAGATGCGAAACGGTTTAAGCGGTCGATTGTCGTTAAATTTTCTGCTTCCCTATCTCCCAAATCCAGCTGTACGCGATCAAAATATTTCCTGAAATCAGCTGTATGTTTTTTGAGCAGCTCGGCATAGGTCTTGTCCGTTGCGGCCTGCAAATAAGCGGCCGCCGAGGCTACTTCGTCTTTGCCTTGCGTACCTGGATTTTTATTGGCTCCGTTAAAGCTGGTTGCCATCGATACCAGGAGCACGGCCTCGGTAGCATTCGTAACTTTTAGCGTACTGTCTTGCAAATTTTGCTGCCCATCGGTTTTCAGCACCCTGAGCATCGCCGAAAAACGCATGGCATTTACCGGGTCGTTGACAATCGTACTCGGCAAATGGCTACGGTAATTGGGTTCCGCATGGAATGGTGCATGGCCTTTAAAATGCAGGCTACCCGCTTCAACAGCTGTTTTGGCTTGCAACAGGCTATTGAAACGGCAGGTAAAGTTCAGCTTGTCGCCACCTTTTGCCGTTAACCTGATTACCATCACCTGATCGGGATGCGAGATAAAGGTTTCGCGGGTATAAACGGTGCCGTTGAGGGTATAGCTTACTTTTGAAACGGCATTCTGGATATCCAGCTCCCGTTTATAGTCGACAGGTTCGCCCTGATGGCCAAAATCAATATACAGATTGCCTAAAGGCGCATACGATTCGGAAAAGCTGCCTTGCATAAAGCGCACCAAGGAATCGGCTTTTTTGTAGTTTTCGCTAAACAAGGCGTCCCTTACCGGCTGCAGGTAGTTCTTGGCATGGGGGTTCATGTCGGGGTTTACCGGGCCTCCGGCCCACAAAGTGGTTTCATTAAGCGAAAATCGCGCACTGCTAACACCGCCATAGTCCATGGCCCCCAAACGGCCATTGCCCAGAGGCAAGGCTTCCTCAAACTGACCGGCCGGTTTGGTATACCATAATTTTAGGGCATTTGGGCCTTGGGCGAGTAAGGCATTGGCCCATAGCAAGCTCAAGGCCACAAGGAGAAGAGTTTTTTTCATCAGTAGTTGGATATAGGTAGCCTAAATATAAGCGTTTAACCCCGTAAAAAACAACCTACCAAAGCCTAGGCCTTGACTATTTTCCAAACAAGGTTTTGTAGATCGAGTATTTGTAGTTGTCTTCAACCGCACTGGCCTTAAAATATGGCGCTTCGAAAAGTTCGGTCAGCTTTTTGCGCAATTCCTCCAAAAACTGGGGTTTGAGCTCTTCCAGGTAATCGCCGGCGAGGCTCTGTTTGCCCGATTTAAACCAGGTGCCATCCTGGCTCATGGTTTTAACCACATACAGGTTGGGCTCTACGGCAGTTTTGCCTGCATATTGCTCATACACATAGGTATAGAGCAAGGTTTGCACCAACGCCTTATTGATGTACTTGCCATCAGAATTGAACAGCTCGGGAACATCTTTGAACGTAAGCTTGTCGCTTCCGGTTTTATAGTCGATAATTTTAACCACGCCATCTTTCTCATCAACACGGTCTATATAGCCAAATATTTTGACGCTGGCTTCCTGGCCCTTCAACGGAAAAGAAACCGTAGCTTCTACCTTTTGCTCTAGGGTAAGGATCTGGAAAGGTGCCTGGCGCTCATCCTGATCTAAAATAATCTCAACATAGGCTTCAACGATGGCCAGGATTACTTTTTGCATGCCGGAATACTCCAAAACCTTATTGGGATTGTCGAACATTACCGCCGCGAAAGCCTGTTGTACCAGAGCAGGCACCTTTTTGCGCTTAACCTGGATCAGCTCCTTGGTGATGATTTCCTTTTTAAGGTCTTGATAGAAATACTCCATCACCTTGTGCAAAACAGAACCTACTTCATTGGCTTCTACTACGGCACTTACTTCATTGGGCTCTTTAATGCCTGCAATGTAGTTGAAGAAAAAATCTATCGGATTGGAAATATACTGGGTTAATGCCGAAGGCGAAAGGACGCGCTCCTTATTGAGGTATTTTTGAAGCACCGCCTGAATGGCCGGGTTGCTTTTGTCAATCTGTATTTCTTTGGCGAGTTCTGTTTTTACATTAAGGCTAAGGGCATAATGGCTGAAGGTAAAATTGCTTTCGTACTGCAATTGCTTCAAAATCCGGCTTACCTCGCCTGAATTCGATTCGTCGGTCAGGCTATTATAGACAAAACTGATATGCTTTGCCCTTTGTAATAGACGATACACCATGTACGACGAAATGGCATCCTGATTTTCGAGCACCGGCAAGCCATAAACACGGCGAATGCTATCGGGAATAAAGCTGTTTCCGATGGTTGATTTGGGAATAATACCTTCATTAAAGCCCAGGAAAACGATTTTATCGAAGTTCAGGTTACGGGTTTCAAGTAGGCCCATCAGCTGGATGCCACTCAGCGGATCGCCCGACAAAGGTACAGCAATACCCTGCAAGGCTTTTTTTACCAAGGCGCAAACAAAGGCAATTTCTTCTTGGCCAATGTGCCTGCCAATGGTATCGTGCAGGCGGTTAAGCTCCTGAATGGTTTTGATGAATAGTTCGGCATCTATTTTTTTGAGCAATTTTTGGGTAGAAAGCCTATTGAGCAGAAAATCCATAACGGTTAGCAGCTGGCTAATTACTTGTTCTGGACCTTTTACTTTTTGATAGAAGATTTCGAAAAGCCCTTTTTGCTTCAACAGCCTTTCGTAATCGATGTGCGCAATTTTCTCATCCAAGAGGGTAGTCTGCACTTTATCCTTCATTTTTTGGCTGAGACCAGTTAAAGGATGAGTTAAAAAGGCGGCCAGCTGCTGGTAGCTGATTTGCTGTTCCTGCTGGATTTCCAATTGCGAGCTGAGCCAAAGATCGGCCAGGCCGTATACACTTGAAGTACCCAGCGGAAAACCCATGGTTACATTGAGGTTCACGGTATGTTCCCCTACCTGTTGAGGTATGGTTTGCAAAGCAGGGATCAGCAAGCTTTCGTCGGCCAAAATTACCGCCGTTGTTCCTATCGGGTCGGTTTGTGCATAATCATCGGCTAAAATATGGTTCAACAGCTTGGCTTGAGCTGTCTTGCCTTGTATCTGATAGGAGTCTACATGATGGGGCGTATTTTGCATCAAACTCGGCCTATCGGCAAAAGCATTTTGGAGCTGCAACTGGCTGATGTTTTTACGCAGAAACAAACCTGCCTCCTGCAAAGAATCATTGAAGTAGTAGCTGTCTATATCGAAATAGAACAATGCCCTACCAGCTTCTTGAAGTTTGGCAAACAAGCGCGCTTCGGCGCTGGTTAGCGCATTGAAGCCCACAAAAATAAGCTTGCCCTGATCAAAATGCTGCAAGAAAGGCACTGCCACGATATCGCTATTGGCCAAAGTTCTGTAGGCATACCCATTGGTGATAAAGTTTTGCGCCTTTAAGCGGGCATGAAACTGATGGTACAGCTTGGGCATGCGCCGCCACATCTGAATAAAAAGCTCCTGCTGTTTTTTATGCTTGCCTTCCGAATAGGAAGTCCAAAACTGCGACAGAAACTCATGCTGTTCGGGGCTGAGGTAATCGAATTCCTGATTAATGACGGCAATATCTTCCAAGTCGCGGTAAAGCTTGTCGGCATCAACCAAATCGTTGTCGATTTGGCTAAAGTCGCTCAGGATGATTTTGGCCAAGGGGAAAAACCTGTGGCTGCTTAGGGGTTCCAGGCCTTCTTCGCGCAAAAGCTCGTTATACACCTGTAACAGGGTATAGAACTGCAGGTAAAAATCGGCTGTTTTTTCTTGTACCGCCTCCGAGAAAAACTCTTGGATGGTGAAGATTGCAGGACTAAAAAACGGTTTTTTAATAATATCGGCCAAATATTTCTGCAAATAGGCCGCCGGCCTTTTGTTGTTGAAAACAATGGCACAGTGCTGCAACTGCGTACCAAATTTCTCTACGATGTCTTCGGCAACTTCCTGCAAAAATGGCTTCATTCTTTATTAGATATTTAGGCGTATCGAAATATGAGAGGTACATGAATCACGTCATGCCAAGCTGATTAAGCCTGTCTTCCATATTCCCTTAAACTAATTTCAATTTTTTGCTTACGGCATAAAACAAATAGGTTTTAACTTGTTCATAACCCATGGCCATCAGCAGGCTTTTATAATTCGCGACTTGCTCGATATGCCTGTCGCTTTCTTCGAGCGTAAATTTGTAATCGAGGATAATGACTTCATTTGGCCTGAACAAAATCCGGTCGGGCCGGTGCATTTTGCCATTCGCATCGATAATATTCTGCTCGGTAATGCTTTCGGTGGCCGTACTCAAAATCTGTTGCAATTCTGGATGGTTGAGCACTTCCATGACTTCGGCCTGCAAGCCTGGCAATTCGCTTTCCTGTATTTCGCCCTCCAGCAACAGTTTGCTTAAATAGCGTTCTACGGTGGCGGCCGTTCCGGCATTGGCCAGCACATCGTGCATCAAAGAACCTCTTTTTCCCGATTCGTGTATATTGAGCAAGTGCTTAAGGTGCTTTTCTTGTGGCAACACATACAATTCAGACAACCGGTTGGTGGTAGGATAAGTGTCTAAGCTAACGAAATCCGTTTGCTCGACAGGTTCTTTAACAGCTACATCCTCTATAATTTCGTAGCGGTTGTTGTCGTCAAATTCCTGTTCGAAGGTATAATTCAGCACATCGCCCATAGTCGAAATTTTTGAACTGTCTTTTTTGGCCATCGTAGCGATATAGAGATAGTCTTTGGTACGGGTTGTAGCTACGTAAAGCATATTGAGCGCATCCATCTGACTAAACAACAGCTCTTCATAATAGGCTTTGGCTATGGCCGAATCGGCCAGGGTGTCGTTAAATTTAAGCGGGATGCCCTTCAGTTCCTTATACAGGGTTTCTTCGGCCGAAACCCAAAAAATGGAATTGGCCTGCGCCTTGATGTCCCAATTGCAAAAAGGGATAAAGACCGCCCTAAAAGCCAGGCCTTTCGATTTGTGGATGGTAATGACCTGAATGGCATCCACGCCTTCGGGCGATGGCAATGATTTGGCCACACCTTCTTCATCCCACCAGGTAAGAAAAGCAACGGCTCCCTTTTCGCCAAGCTTGGTGGCATTACCCGCCAAATCCCTAAAGGCCAACAGATAGGGAATGTGGTCTGACAGGTTTTTGAGTTCGTAGCCATCGATCAGATTCTCGATCAGCTCTGCTAAAGGCAACTGTAGCCAATTAGACCAATTTTCGCAAAGCGATGCCGGCAAAATATGCCCCAAGGCACTCAACGAAGTACCGGTGAGGTTGAGGTAGGCATTGGCATCAACCGGTTTTTGATGCAGGCTATGGTACAAGGCTATGCAATTGGCTTTGTACAAAGCAGTTTGGGCATCGATACCGGTCAGCACTTTTAGGGTATTAACGATGAGCTGCACGCAGGAGTTGTTCGAAATCAACAAGGCGTCGCCCGAAATTACGGCCAGTTGCCGAGCCATTAATTTACGCACTACCAAGAGGGCTTCGCTGTTGGAGCGCACCAAAATGGCGATGTCTTTTGAGGCGTAATGTTTCTCGTTTTTAAGAGTCAGGATTTCCTCGATCACATCGTCTAAAGCCACATCCCTAAATACGGTTTCAGAAAAACGCTGCTCAGGCGAAGAGTCGTCCTTTCCAAATCTTCGGATCTTAATGGTTCCGCCAGCCAGGGTTTTTGAGGCAAAGTTTTGGGTAGCGCCAGCATAAATTCCCGTAATAATTTCGTGGTACTGATTTGCTTGCCACCACTGGCTGATCGGTTCGGGCTTGGCAGCTACATTCTCGTTGAGCAGGTTTTGCAGCGTAAGCGGAATGGATTTGTAGAGAAAGTTGTTAAACGTGATGATATTGGCCGCGCTTCGGTAATTTTCTTCCAAACTTTCTTCCAGTACGTTCGCTACACCCACGTCTATTTTGGCCTGCTTGTGTAGGATATTCCAATCACCGTTGCGCCAGCGGTAAATAGACTGTTTGGTATCGCCAACAATCAAATGGTCTATCAGCTCTTGGCTTGGGGTGGCCATGGCATTGGTGAGGAGCGATTTAAAGCTGTTCCATTGGCTGGTTGAAGTATCCTGAAACTCGTCGAACAGGAAATTGCGGTAGCGCGTACCCACTTTTTCCCAAATAAACGAAGGGTTGTCGCCTGCATCATCAGTAATGCCGCTGATCAGTTTTTGCGCATCGCTAATCAGCAGGTTATCGTTTTCGTTGCGATAGGTCTTTAAAAGTCCGGCTATTTCCTGCATCAGCCTCAGGTAATAGAGGTTTTTGTTAAAGGCGATAGCCAGGCTATAATTGGGTAGGTGGGTTAAATACTGTGTTTGCAATTGCTGCAAGAGCGGGTTCACCAAGGTGTATACCTCGGGCATTTCGGCGTTTTTCTGGAACCACTCGTCGGGATTGTCGATGTACTTGAACAAGGCATCGATTTTAGAGAAATCTCCCCTGGCTACCAAAATGGCTTTGGCCAATCCGTTTCTTGATTTACCTTTCAGCTGCTCGTTGCTCACCTGGTGCTGTTCAAATACCTGATAAATCTGAGTGGCCAAAGCCATGAGCTGTTCTTCGAAGTTTTTGATTTCGGCACGGGTAACCTGGATGTACTGTTTAAAAAGTTCGTCGATATTTTCGAGACCGAGGGTTTCTACGGCCTGTTCAAACACCTGGAAACTTTCTTTAAAAATTTCGCCGATCAGGTTGTAAAGCTCGGCCTTGTAATTCCAGCTTTTGTTGTCGTTGATGCGTTCAATGGCCAGGTCGATGATCCATTGCAACAATTGTTTGTTATGGTCTAAGGCTTCGTCTAATTTGGCTACCAAATCGTCTTTCACCTTATCATAGTTCATTTCCAGGTTGTAATCGGCATTGAGGCCCAGCTCGAAGGCAAAGCCACGGATTACCTTCTGCACAAAGCCATCGATGGTACTTACCGAAAAGCGGCTGTAATCGTGCAGGATTTTGCGGTACACCTGATCGGCCTTTTGCTTCAAGGTTTCGGCATTGAGGCCTGGATGCGCCTTTAAAATAAGCTGCCGATAGCCTTCTACATCGGCACTGCCTACTGCAAAGCCATGCAGCACCTCTAAGATCCGTGTTTTCATTTCTTCGGTAGCCTTATTGGTAAAGGTTACGGCCAGAATTTCGCGGTATTTGTTATCGCCACTAAAAAGTAGGGTAAGGTAATGCGCCGTGAGGCTGAATGTTTTGCCCGAACCGGCAGCAGCTTGAAGTATTTTTAGGGGTTTAGGCATAGGGTTAAACTTACGCAATTTTGAATTTATACGCATGCCATCTTGAAAAATTCAACTGTATAAGTTATAAGTTTGGTGTCGGCGTTTTTCACCGATAAATGCGATGCGATAGCGCTATTGCTGCTTCTTTTTCTTGGCAATTGCCTTGAGGCTGATGCGTTCCGGACGCTTGGCCATCTCTATTGGATAGCCCAACAAATCGCGGATAACCACCGATGCGCACACGCCGCCAAAAGCTGCCGGAAGATAGGAAATAGTACCATAGGCCGAGCGTTTAAAATTACTGCCATCGGTCATGATCAACGATTCCTTCATCACCTCTTCGGTAGAAAATACCGCCTTCACTTTTTCGTAATTGGCGAGCTTTTTCAAACGTTTACGCACATATTGGGCAAATACGCACTGGTAGGTATCAGGCAGCAAGGTTACGCGCAACTTGGTAGGATCAAGCTTGCCACCCGCTCCCATCGAACTCACAATGGGCATATCTTTTTCTAGGGCTTTAGAGAGCAGGGTCACCTTTGGCGTAATGCTATCAATGCAGTCCATTACATAGTCGAATTTGCCTTCCATCAGTTCACGGCATTTTTGTGGCGTTAAAAATTCTTTAACCACGTGCAGTTTCAGCGATGGGTTAATGGCCAGTAAGCGTTCCTGCATGATATCGGCTTTGCTAACGCCATGATTGGTGGCCAATGCCGGCAATTGTCGGTTGCGATTGCTCGGATCTACCACATCGCCATCTACAACGGTCATTTCGCCTACGCCCGACCTGCAAATAAATTCGGCCGCAAAAGAGCCCACGCCTCCAAGGCCCACAACCAAAACGTGTTTGCCCTGTAATTTTTCAATTCCTTCGTTGCCTACCAATAGGGCTGAGCGCGACAACCAACTCACATCCGACATAAAATTTCGTGCATTAAAACACTGTGCATCAAGCGATGGCAGCGCTATATTAAACCTATTTTTTTCCAGTTGGCAAAAATAAGTGCTTTGAGCTCATCGAGCGAAGATTTTTTTAAATTAGACGCAGCCTCATAAAGGGTTGCAATGTCTGCCCCCCCTTCATCGGTTTCGAGGAAGAAACGATCGGTAACACTTAGCAGCTGGCTTGCACTAGCCGCTGGTTTGAGGATCGCGGCTCCAAAAGACAGCCAGAATCCTTTATCCAATAATTGCTGGCCCAATTCGGCATTTTTGTTAAAACCATGAATCACCATTGGCACTTGTACGTTTAGTCTTTTTTTAATGGCCATGAGCTCATCAAAGCAACGTACGCAATGTAAAATAAGTGGTTTGTTCAGTTTTTCGGCCAATGCAAGTTGCTTTTCCAAAATCACCAGCTGATTGGCCAGGGGTTCGCCTTTTAATCGGTCGAGGCCACACTCGCCTATCATTTTTACTTGGGGCCGCTGTGCGATTTGCGTCAATACGGCTAGTTGTTCTTCTAAATTTTGCAAGGTAGCGTACCAAGGATGCAACCCTACCGAAATGGGCTGATGAGCTGATATTACGGGCAATGGTGCTGTAAGCGAGAAGCTCTGGATGCTAACGACCTCTAAATTTGTTGCTGCTTTATGGGTATGGATATCTAATAATTGCATCAAACCACTTAACTTTAGAAAACAAAGAATAAGTAAATGTACTTGTTCTGTAAAGAAATCGTGAATAATCTATAATTTTAGTAGTCTTTTTTATTTTTGCTCAAATATTTCAAAATCATGAAGAAAATCATCATTCTAGTGGCTTCGGTGTTTATCGCGACAGCCAGTTTTGCCCAGGCTCCGGCACAAGCTCCGGCCAAAAAAGAAGCCGTTCATATTTACGACCCTAAGGCTAATGCCCAAGCTGATATTGATGCCGCTGTGGCCAAGGCCAAAAAAGAAGGCAAGCACGTTTTTATACAAGCGGGTGGCAACTGGTGCATTTGGTGCATCCGTTTTCACGATTTGGTCAATGCAACGCCAGAGCTGAAAGATTACCTGGACAAAAACTATGTAACGGTACTATTGAACTGGAGCCCAGAAAACAAAAACGAGGCGGTGTTTAAAAAACTGCAGTACCCTGGCCGTTTCGGCTTTCCGGTATTTTTGATTTTGGATGGCGATGGCAAACTGATCCACACCCAAAACTCGGCTTATCTGGAAGAAGGAAATGGACATAGCGTAAAGAAAATCATGGAATTTTTGAAAAACTGGAACGTGGCCGCTTTAAAACCTGAAAACAACAAGTACTAGTATTGAATTTATAATTTGAAATCCTGGGTCTTTAGGTAGGCTCAGGATTTTTTTATTAATGCTTGCTTTTTACCATCTAAGGTGCCTTAGCAAGCCTTAGCTCTTCGCCTCAATATCCTTAATGCCTTAATGGTTCAAGCCCTCGAGCATAATGGCTTATTCAGCAACTAAGGCGACTTATTAAATCTTAGTTCTTCACCTTGACACGCTTAAATGGCTAAAACCTATTGCCGTTGAAAAGCTACTTGTCTTCAATGCTCGTTATAAATTGGTTTTTCAATCCAAACTGCCAGTTCGGTGTTTTCGAAGCGGTGATGACCAGCTCACCTCCTTTATTGATTTCGTCTTGGGTAATCCAGTTCCGGTTTAAGGCCTTACCGTTTAGTTTAACGCTACTGATGTACTTGTTACCTTTCGCAAAATTCTCCGTCCTGATTTTAAACTGCCGGCCCTCGGCAAGCTGATAGGTTAAAGTTGGAAACAAAGGTACGTTGAGGTAATACACCGGATGGCCAACACAAGCGGGTGAAAAACCACTGGCCGTAAATACATACCAGGCCGACATGGCCCCGGCATCATCATCCATGGTGCGGATATAGGCCTTGGGCTCGTTTTTATAGATCCGGTCAATAAAAGGATCAATTCCCCTGCTGTTGTCGTTGAAATAATATTGCACCACGGTATCGGCGGCCAACTGGTGCATCCATTGTTGCGAAAGCCATGGCGATGTACTGGCATTGAACATCAATGGCACCTGCAGATCGGGCTCATTGGCATGGTTATAATAATCGTTTTCGTAAAAGCGCTTCAGCTGTGCCAAATAAGCCTCTTCGCCTCCACACAACTCTTTTAAGCCTTTTACATCAAAGGGCACAAACCAGCGATACTGCCAAATGGTGCCCTGGTATAAGCCACGTGCCTGCATCCGGTCTACATCGTTCTTGTCGATATCTTTAAAATCCTTGTTCCAATAGGTTTGATAGGCTCGCGCTTTTTCCAGGTACTGCTGGTAACGCGACGGCTGTTTGAGCACCTCAAAAATCTGCGCCAGCGCCCAAACGTCATAACTAGACTCCAAAGCTTTATCTGGCTTGCTAAAATCGAGCCTGTTGACTTCGGCCACCAGCGAATCAGCAATCTTGGCAAAATCTACGTGGTAGCCTTTTTTATAGGCATCTAACAACACTACAATGGCATGCTCGGTTCTCACCGTGTTGGAGGCCTCGCTTTGGGTAGCATAGTCTTTTTTGCCACTGCTGTACATGCTGGCTATGGAAGTGGCAATATCCTGATAAACCTTGGGCTGGATGATAGACAGCAACGGCAGCTGCGTACGGTAGTTGTCCCATATGGCCCAGCCATTGTAATGCAAATTTTTGCTCTGCGAAACACCATTGCTCAGCTTGTATTTACCGTCTTGCTCCGAAATGAGGTAAGGCGATTGCAGAGTTCGATATAGTAGCGAATAAAACAGCTTTTGACTCGCCAAATCGCCTTCTGCCCTGATGCTGCCCAATTTTTCGTTCCACTCTTTTTGCGACTGGTTTTTCAAAGCTTCAAAAGAAAGCCTGAAGGAATTGTTTTTCGCATGTTCTTCATCTACAGCAGAAAAACCGACCCTCAGTTCAACGGCGGTTTCGTCGCCTTGCAAAAAAAGATTGAGCTGATGCGCATTAAGTTCTCTGACCTCGAAGCCCTTGTTAATGAGCAACTGATAGTAAACCTTATATTTTCCGGCACCGCAAGTGGTTTTGGCTTCTATCCAGCCGCTAATGCCCAAA
The DNA here is from genome assembly GCF_016429155.1 of Pedobacter sp. ASV12. Taxonomy (GTDB): domain Bacteria; phylum Bacteroidota; class Bacteroidia; order Sphingobacteriales; family Sphingobacteriaceae; genus Pedobacter. The sequence goes on from NZ_JAELUC010000050.1 coordinate 27,739, forward strand.
CTGTTGATTTCGTGTGCTTCGGCTACAAAACCGTTAGACAAAGCATGGCCAAAATCGATAAAAAACCCTTTTTTTCTGCCCTTGGGAAAGGTGTACTGGTGCATACCCGATTTATCCCGAGCAGTTAACCTCACATCGATTTTATTGCCGAAAGCGACGTGATAATAACCTGGGCTGGCATCTTCCTTAACCTTGAGCAGCTCTTCTTTTTCATCGCTCAAAAAAGGCTTGATCAGCAATAATCCGCCGCTGCCGGTACAGCCTACACCCTCAAAACGGTTGTGCGTAAAGCCCAAAAACTTCTTGGCCTCATACTCATAGCCCGCATGCAGGTTGGGGTAGGTTTGCGGACCAATGCTCATCATGCCAAAAGGCGAAGATGCCGCCGGACTTAGCTGTCCGTGATCACCAGAAGAGCCTAAAAAAACATTGACCAGTTTAGCGGGTTCGAATACCTGCTGCTGCGCATTTAAACCAAAGGAGAAGACGATTAAAAATAAAGCAACAAGCTTCAGTTCTTTCATTTTGATAGGGATTAATTCAAAATCTGGCAAAAAAAGCTATAGCCCATCTCCATATTTGAAGAAGGCATTGACCGAAACCGGCAGCTTACCCGTTGGCACCAATTGTTTTTTAAACACCGAAGCCGCAGCTTTTTGCATATAATCTTCTTTTTGATAGGCTACCAATAGGGATTTTGCATTTTCCAATCCCGGGAGACCAGCCAAATTATAAGGATTGGCAAAAAATGCAAATACGGCATCTTTTTTAGCCATGTCGGCCAGGAACATTCTCAGGTCGGCACTTAAAGGCAAATTGTTGCTTGGACGCAAACGGCTATCGATGATGCCGATAATTACCTGATCTTCTGGCTTGATTTCGGCCAAAACTTTGGCAATGGCGTTGGCGTTGGCATTTTTGTCGAGGTTATAAACGATGGAATTCTTATAGGTGGTGACCAATTCCTGCTGAAAAACCGTTACGTCAGGCGTACCTACGTTCAAAATTACGGTGCGTTTATCAGGCGTAAGCTGCTGTAACGCATCGCGCCCTTTGAGTAAGGTCATGCTGGCATCAGCCAATTGCTGCAACAAAGCCATGCTTTCAGGCCTGTTTACCTCGGCCACAACGTTGTCTTCGTTAACGTGCTTTTTAACATTGAGGCCTGCCCAATACTTGGCCACCAAAATCTTTTTTACGCTTTCCTCGATCCGTTCCATGGTTAAGCGTTGGTCTCTAATGGCCTGGCGGATTTTCTTCACGGCTCGTTTGGTATCTTCGGTCAACTCCAAAATGTCGTTGCCGGCAATAATTCCCATTACATCAGCCTCGCTATCTTTGTAATATTTGACCACGCCTTTCATTTCCATGGCATCAGAAATAACAATGCCCTTAAAGCCCAATTGCTCTTTCAATACACCGGTTACGATGGGTTTAGACAAGGTGGAAGGCATGTTTGGCGTTGCATCGAGCGCCGGAATGTTCATGTGTGCAATCATTACGCCCGCAGCGCCTTGCTTAATCAGCTCCCTGAAAGGATAAATTTCCAAACTATCCAAACGCTCTTTGGTGAAATTGAGCTGGGGCAAATCGTAGTGCGAATCTACATCAGTATCGCCGTGGCCAGGAAAGTGCTTCAGGCTGACCATCAAACCACCGTCTTGCATGCCTTTCATATAAGCGGCACCTTTTTCGGCTACGTTATATTTATTCTCGCCAAACGAACGGTAGTTGATGACCGGATTTTTGGCATTGTTGTTTACATCCACATCAGGAGCCAAATTCATGTGCATACCCAAACGTTTGTAATCTTTGGCTACCTCTAGGCCCATTTTATAGATCAGTTCTTTGTTTTGAACAGCGCCCAAGGCCATTTGGTAAGGATAGGAAATGGTGCTGTCTAAACGCATGCCCAAACCCCATTCGCCATCAGAAGTAATCAGCAAAGGCACTTTGGCCAGTTTTTGATATTTGTTGGTCAAGATAGCTTGTCGGCCAGGCCCGCCCTGAAAAAACACTAAGCCACCAATTTTTTCTCTTTTGATTACCTTGCCTACCGAATCTTCGAAGGCCTGTCCCCTGTTGGTATGTGCCCGTACAAAGAACAACTGGGCAATTTTCTGCCTTTTGCTCATCCTGTTGAATACCGAATCGACCCATTTAGGCTGTTGTTTCAACCTGTCTCTTATACACATCT
>NZ_JAELUC010000051.1 GCF_016429155.1 Pedobacter sp. ASV12
CCCCCCCCCCCCCCCCCCCCCCCCCCCCCCCCCCCCCCCCCCCCCCCCCCCCCCCCCCCCCCCCCCCCCCCCCCCCCCCCCCCCCCCAAACCACCCATTTTTTTGTCGTGGTTCGTCGGCAGCGTCAGATGTGTATAAGAGACAGGCATAAAGGGTTTGAAGCGCCTAATGGCTTATACCGATATGAACGAAGTGTACGAAAAGGAATTTAAGCTTGACCTTAAAAACCTCAACCATGGACTGAGAGAGCTGATTGAAAATCAGTAAAATCAATTTTACTTAGGCTGTGGCTAACTAGCTGATTAATTGACCACTTTTGCCAAGCCCTGCATCCAGTCATTAAACATTTGCTGCTCAATTTGGATAATGGCTTCGGCATGTTTCTCCCAGTCTGGCGAAAATTCGCGCAATTGGTTCAGCATTTCTTCCAAGTGGCCTTCTTCTTCCAAAATAATCGATTTTACGGTCACCTTGCTTGCCTTAGCTGTCAAAATCTGCTGATAAATCGGGTAAAGCTCATCTGCCCTAACTTCAATAGCATAGGTTACAAAAAGATAGGCGGCAAACTTCAGGTCGAAACCACTCAAGCTGAAATGTTTTTTCAAATACCTGCACACTTGTACGTCGAGCGTATTGAGGTAAAAACGGGTGTGATCGGGCACCAGCAATTCGGCATTGGTATAGGTTTTGCATAAATTCTCGTCGAGCTTGGCCAATTGCTTTTTCAGGTAGTAGGCATGACGGTGTTCTTCAGCCGCATGCTTCAAAATCAGCAGCGTGACTTCTTCTTTGTGCTCAGAAGCCGATATCTTTTTAGCACCTGCATTTTCCATGTACGACAAAGTATTCAACCATTTGGAATGCAGTTGGTTATCATTAACTATATTTTCTAAAATCGAAGAAAGTTGCATGTTATATTTCGTCTAAAGCTTGTTGAATAGTGCGGTAAATGTACGCCAAATCATCGTTAGAAATGACATACGGAGGTAAGATGTAAATAATATTGCCTAAGGGTCTCAAGATAATTCCCTTAGCTAAAAAGTAGGTGTACAAGCGATCTCTCAAGCCACTGAGGTAAGACGTATCGTTGCCGGTTTCCCACTCCAGCGCAATAATGGTTCCGGTTTGGCGCACATTGCGCAGTTTGGGATGGTCCTTGACCTTTTCAAAAAACTGGCGATGCTGGGCTTCTACCCTTTTGATGTTGGCCAAAGTTGCCGGTTCCAGCAAAATATCCAAGCTGGCCAATGAAGCGGCGCAGGCCACCGGATTGGCCGTAAACGAGTGTCCATGGTAAAGCGTTTTCAATTTGTCTTCGCTTAAAAAAGCCTCGAATATTTTGGCATTGCAGGTAGTAAGCCCCATAGGCATGGTGCCTCCGGTTAGGCCTTTGCTCAAACAGAAAATATCGGGCCTGTTGCTTAGCTGTTCGGTAGCGAAAAAGGTTCCGGTTCGACCAAAACCAGTCATTACCTCGTCGGCAATGGTCAGTACTTCGTTTTCGGCACAGGTGGCCAACAATTGATCCAAATGCTCAGCTTCGTACATCAACATGCCACCGGCACCTAATACCAAAGGTTCGAAGATAAAACAAGCCAGCTGGGATTTTAAGTTTTGGATTTTAGCTTGTAGGGCTGCCATGTTTTCGGCCGTTGGCAGGTCGATAAACTCCACATCAAAAAGCAGTTCGGCAAAAGGATGTGTAAAAATGCTCCGGCCACTAACCGACATCGCCCCAAAAGTATCGCCATGGTAAGCATCTTTAAAGGCCAGCACTTTTTTCTTGGTGGTATTGCCTTTGTTGTTCCAGTATTGCAAACACATTTTCAGGGCTACTTCTACCGCTGTAGAGCCGTTATCGCTGTAAAAAGCCTTTTCTTGCTGGCCTGGCAACAAAGGCAACAACCGCTCGGCCAGGGTTACGGCTGGTTCGTGCGTAAAGCCCGCAAAAATGACGTGTTCGAGGGTTTGCAGCTGTGCGGCTACTTTTTGCGCAATATGTGGATGCGCATGGCCGTGAATAGTTACCCACCACGATGAAACGGCATCTATATATTTTTTGCCATCTTCGGCATACAGGTAAACACCTTCGCCATGGGTAATGGAAATGGGTGTCAAGGCATTCTTCATCTGGGTATAAGGATGCCATATTACTTTTTGGTCTCTTTCTACTAAATTCATGCTATTCGCTCCTTTTCTTCATGGACTTCTTCAAAAGCCCAAGTTACTACTGGTGCAATCCGATAACGGTACAACATCCAGCTTATTAAAATCGACAAGATTAGGGTACAAAAAACAGAACCCTCTATGCCAAAATCCCCTCCCGAAAGATAGGCTTTGCCAATGGGCTGGGCTATCAAGGCCCGTTCTGTAGCTAATCCGCTTACTTTATAGCCCAATAATACGCCTTGGGCAAAATTCCATCCGAAATGGATGCCGATGGCCCAGCTTACATTTCGTTTTATCAGGGTAAAAACAGCAAACAGCGTTCCAGCCAACACGATATTGAGAAACGCCAGGGGCGTATAACCCGGATTGGCCAGGTGCACCAGTCCAAAACCAATGCTGTTAATGATTATTGCAACAGCTATGCGATAGCTTTCGGCCAACACAAACAAGGGATAGGTACGGAACATCAGCTCTTCAAAAACGGCGACCAGTATGAAATAAAACAAATAGACCGCCAAGGTAATGAAACTGATGCTGCCCATGGCAAAGCGAACATTGCCATTGGCCCATAAAATACCTCCACAAAACGCAATGAGCAAAAACCCGATCAACGTTCCCTTTAAAAAACCTGAAAACGCGCCTATTTTCCTGACAAAGACAGTCCAAAAATCAATTTTAAATATAAAAAAGACCATTTGTAAACTGCCTAAAATAGCCAGTACCATACCAAGCTCCCAATAAAGCTCAATGGCAAAGCCACTCCCGGCCAAAGGAAGAAAGCTAAATCCAAAAACCATGGCAACGGGGATTACCCACAAAACAATAAAAAACAGGAACAGTATAATTTTTATAATCGGTGCCAGGTAGTATAAAACAGGTCTTTGCATTTTAGGCGAGCGTATTTTTGAGTAAGGCCACCACCGTTTTGTCGGTTTTGAAAGTAATCTCGTCTAAGCTGAGGCTGCTGATGTTTACCCACCTGAAAGACTGCGTGCTACCGGCTGAGAAATCAAAAACGGTTGTTTTAATATCCAGCGCCAACGAATTTACCGCCTTTACAATATAATAGACGCTGATGAGCTGGCTTTCGTTAAACGACGATTTTTCGTAGAAATCGGTGGTATAAAAATGGCTCACAACCTCTATGGCCGCATTGCATTCTTCCACAAACTCGCGTTTCAAGGCATCGATCAATCCTTCGCCCAGCTCTACGCCACCACCCGGAAATTTCGTAAAGTACTGTCCGTATTCATATTCGTCGCTCAGCAGCACCTCATTGCTTTCGTTAATGAGCAGGCCATATACCCTTACGTTAAAATAACTCATTGATTAAAGTGCTTTTGGTTTTTGGTTACATTTTCCATGTTCCAGGCAATTTCTGCCCTGAAAGCCTCTTGCCTTACGCCGCAGTTCTGCATTTTGCAATAATTGCAGCAGGCCGGCAAACAAGGGTCGGCATGGATAAAAAGTTCGGTTTGGCGAGAGCCCGAAACGTTGATGAGTTGATCTATGTTCGAAATTTCCTGATGTACGGCAGTAAGATCAAAATAATAGGGCAACGTAACATGGCAATCGATGTGCAAATCGGCCCCGTATTGCTGCGCCCTCAAATTATGGATGTCTATCCAGCTATCCTGACGGTTATTTTGTAGAATAACTACAATATCCTTCACCAGCTCCATATTGCTTTCGTCCATAAGCCCGCCTACCGATTTCCGGGTCAGCTTGTAGCCGTTAAAAATGATATACAAACCCAGACCAATAGAAATTACGCCATCCAGCCAATAAAAACCGGTTAGCTGGATCAGGATAATGCCCACCACCAGTCCGGCGCTGCTCACCGAATCGGTAAGCAGGTGCTTGCCATCGGCCTCCAAAGTAATCGAATTGTTCTTTTTGCCAGTATTGATGAGGTAATAGCCCACCAAAGCATTGATGACGCCAGTGGCACCGATGATAATGGCTCCATCAACCAACTGTTTGATTTCATTCGGATAAATGAGGTCGTAAGTTGATTTGAAGATGATGATAATTCCTGCAAGGCCGATGAGAATGCCCTCTAAAAAAGCCGAAAAAAATTCAACTTTGCCATGTCCATAGGGATGATTTTCGTCTTTGGGCAAGGTAGCCAGGTAAATACTATAAAAAGCAAAGGAACTGGCCAATACATTGACGATACTTTCGGCCGCATCGGTAAGGATGGCGTTAGAACCTGTGAGAAAATAAGCTACAAATTTGGCCAGCATCAAAGCAATGCTTACACATAGCGAAATCAGTATAGCCTTCTTTTTTGGTTGCAATTGAGGAAATTTTAGACCCAAAATTACAGTTTAATGCTCAGGTTTTATGAAAATTGTTATTTTTTGACCCAAAATTCGCTCAGGTTTTTATATTTGCGCTTTCACTCAAATCATTATGACATTTTTATCTAGAAGAATCCGTAACCTATCCGAATCTCAGACCATCAAAATGGCAAAGTTAGGTAGAGAATTAGCTGCCAAAGGGATTGATGTAATCAATTTAAGCTTTGGAGAACCCGACTTTTTTACGCCGGACAATGTAAAGGCCGCTGCTAAAAAAGCAATCGACGAAAACTACTCCTACTACACACCGGTTTCCGGCTATCCAGATTTGCGAAAGGCAATTACAGCAAAGCTTCAGAGAGAAAATGGCCTGAGTTATGAAATCGACCAGATTGTGGTTTCTACTGGTGCCAAACAAAGCTTGGCTAATGCCGTCATGTGCCTCATCGATCCAGACGACGAAGTGATTGTACCTACACCTTATTGGGTATCTTACTCAGAAATGATCAAACTGGCCGAAGGCAAAACCGTATTCATCAACGCCACCGTAGAACAGAACTTTAAAATAACCGCACAACAATTGGAAGAGGCCATTACGCCAAAAACCAAATTGTTCATGTTCTCTTCGCCTTGCAACCCAACCGGCTCGGTATACAGCAAGGAAGAGCTGGCTGCCTTGGTGGCCGTGTTCGAAAAGCACCCCAATATCTTCATCATCTCCGACGAAATTTACGAGCACATCAACTTCGTAAACGAGCATGCTTCTATCGCATCATTCGATTCGATCAAAGACCGTGTAGTGGTAATCAACGGTTTTTCTAAATCGTACGCCATGACTGGCTGGAGAGTAGGTTACATGGCCGCCAACAAAGAAATTGCCGCGGCCTGCGACAAAATGCAGGGGCAGATCACTTCTGGAACTTCTTCTATCAGCCAACGCGCAGCGCTTGCTGCTTACGAAGGCGGACTAGAAACCGTTTTGAGCATGCGCGAAGAATTCAGGAAACGCAGAGACATCGTTTACGATTTGTTGAAAGCCATTCCGAATGTAAAAGTGAACCTGCCAGATGGTGCTTTTTATTTCTTCCCAGAAGTGAAAAGCTATTTTGGCAAAAGCTTTAACGGAACGCCTATCAATAATGCCGAAGAATTGTGCCTTTACCTTTTAAACGAAGCACACGTTTCGCTGGTAACCGGCGAGGCTTTTGGCAACGAAGACTGCATCCGTATTTCTTATGCCGCATCTGAAGAGCAATTGAGGCTAGCCGTTAAAAGAATTGGCGAAGCTTTGGCTCAATTGGTTTAAGCAAACCATTAACTATAACAAAAAAGAGGCCTGCAATTGCGGGCCTCTTTTTTTAGTTTTTTGATACTAAATTTTTAACATAGTGGTCTACCAAGGTTTATTTGCAGAATTTACAGCGTTTCTAATCTGTGTTTCATCGGCGAAATATAAATCGCTTATTTCTTTTGCCCTATTGAACTTGTCTTGATCAAATGCACTAACAAATGCGTCAATATATGCTGTTCCACAAGCCTTTGTCCAGCTATCTGTTGCTGAAAAACCAACTCTGGCTATTTCAAAAACAAGATTGACTCTTTTATTTTTGATTGCGCTTAAATAATTTCCGATAAATTTTACATATGGATTTAACGCATCTTGTGCACCTTTTATTTCTTGATTAGGGAGCAAGGCATGAATAACGTTCCAATGTAGGTAATCAACATTGGCATCTGTTGGATATACCTTTATTTCGATATGAGCGTATTTATCATGTCCCCTATAAAAGCCTATCCCATATAGCTCAGAAAAATCCCATTCTATAAGCTGCTGGGTAATAGTACTCAACTTCTCAATACCCATTAAGCTATAACGAAGTTCTTCCATTTTAAATAAGTATTCAAAATTAAGATCTGATCGCCTCTACCGGATCTAACCTCGAAGCTGAATAGGCCGGCCAAAATCCGGAAATCAATCCGATAATTACCGATACGCCTATACCGAGCACGATGTTGCTCATATACAAAATGACCTCTACCTTGGCCCCGTAGGTAAACACCAGGGTGAGCAGGTACACCAGTCCGAGGCCAAACGCCCCGCCCAACAGGCACAACACTACCGATTCGAATATAAACTGCAATAAGATAAAATAATTTTTGGCGCCCAGCGATTTTTGGATACCGATGATGTTGGTCCGCTCTTTTACCGAAACGAACATGATGTTGGCAATACCGAAACCGCCAACCAGGATAGAGAACCCTCCGATTACCCAGCCGGCAACCTTAACCACGCCAAACATAATATCCAGCTGGTTAGACAGCATGGTGGTTTTATTCAAAGAAAAATCGTCTTCTTCGCCCGGCCTGAGCCTGTGTATAGAGCGCATCTGCCCCCTTAATTCGGCCTCAACCTCATCCAGGCTGATATTATCCTTGCCCCTTACCGTTACCTGCGGATTGTAGCGGTCGTCTTGCACATCGAACAGACCTTTGGCCAGGTTAAGTGGAATCAATACGTTTTTATCTTGCGACATGCCGAGCATATCGTCGCCCTCTTTTTTAAATACGCCAACCACGGTTAAGCGCCGCCCCATTACCTTGATCTGCTTGCCTAAAGGCTCTTCTCCATTAAACAAACCATCGGCAATATCAGCGCCTAAAACACAAACCGGCGAGCCGTTGCGTCCTTCGTTATCGGTAAAATAACGGCCGTCCTGAAATTCGAGGTTCCAAGTGCGGTCGTACTCCTGACTGGCGGCATTAAGACTGGCTCCTTCTACAGAATTGCTATGGTATTTAATGGTCCGGTTACTGGCCGATGTTTCGAAACAAACGCCCTTGGCCATTTCCATACGGTCTTTAAGCGATTCGTAATCCCTTAGCGAAGGTTGCGGACGGTTCATGTATTTCCACCAAGGATAATTATCGCCGAATAGCCATGGCCACTTCTGCACAAACAGCGTATTGGACCCCAGTTTGTCAACACTGGCCTGGATTTTATTGCGCATCGTATCAACGCCGGTTAGTACGGCAATGATGAGAAATATACCAATAGTGATCCCCAATAGGGAAAGTGCGGTCCTCAGTTTGTTCTGGCGGAGTGCATCCCAGGCAAACCTGAAGCTCTCGCCTATTAGTCTAAAAATCATCATCATGCTATTTAGACCAAAAATACCATAAAAGGTTACAGTTGTGCGAGTATATTATAAAAAATACATTTGCAACGGCACACCAAAGGTTCTTGACGCTAAGTCCAACATTCTGTCATTCTATCATTCTGTCATTCATTAACCCAATCATTCCCTCATTCTATCATTCTATTACGCCCATCCATAATTATTATATTGTAAAAACAAAATTATATTTCGTAAATTTGCGCCCTAATTTACATCCAAGAAAATATGAAGTTATCTCAATTTAAGTTCAATTTACCAGATTCGCTTTTAGCCAACACCCCTGCCGAACAAAGGGACGAAGCCAGATTAATGGTTTTACATAAAGACACTGGCCAAATTGAGCACAAAATTTTTAAAGATATTTTAGGCTATTTTGATGACAAGGACGTAATGATCTTGAACAACACTAAGGTATTTCCTGCCCGTTTGTATGGCAACAAGGAAAAAACCGGTGCCACCATCGAGGTATTTTTGTTACGTGAGCTGAACAAAGAACTACGCCTTTGGGATGTATTGGTTGACCCTGCCCGTAAAATACGCGTAGGCAACAAGCTTTATTTTGGCGATGACGACCTTTTGGTTGCCGAGGTAGTTGACAACACGACTTCCCGTGGCCGCACCATTCGTTTCCTTTTTGACGGAACTGATGAAGAATTCAGAAAAAACGTAGAAATATTGGGCGAAACCCCACTTCCAAAATACATCAAACGCAAAGCAACGGCGCAAGACAAAGAGCGTTACCAAACGATTTTCGCCAAACACGAAGGTGCAGTGGCGGCTCCTACCGCAGGCTTGCACTTTAGCCGCGAACTGATGAAGCGCCTGGAACTGAAAGGCGTTAATTTTGCCGAAGTAACCTTGCACGTAGGCTTGGGTACTTTCAGGCCGGTAGAAGTTGAAGATCTGACCAAGCACAAGATGGATTCGGAACAGTTCATTATCGAATCGGCCGCAGTAAATACCGTAAACAAGGCACTCGACGATAAGAGAAGGGTTTGTGCGGTAGGTACCACTTCAATGCGTGCCATCGAATCGGCGGTTTCGGCCAACAGAAGACTGAAAGAAGCCAACGACTGGACCAGCAAGTTCATCTTCCCTCCTTACGATTTTAGCATTGCCAATTGTATGATTACCAACTTCCACACGCCTGAATCTACTTTATTGATGATGGTAAGTGCATTTGGTGGCTACGAAAACGTAATGAATGCCTATAACGTTGCCGTAAAAGAGAAATACCGTTTCTACAGCTATGGCGATGCCATGTTGATTATTTAAAAAGACATTGGTATTGAGAAGTGGGATTTGAGCGTTATACCTCATATCTCATTTCTTTAATCTCAAATCTGGCTGATGAAATATTATGCAATAATTGTCGGAGGTGGTTCTGGCAAAAGAATGCAGAACCCCGTAGCCAAGCAGTTTTTGTTGCTGGGCAATCAGCCTGTGCTTATGCACACCCTTTCGGCTTTCCATCATTCAAACTTCAAACCCGAACTTATTTTAGTATTGCATCCCGACCTGCACCAGCAATGGGACGACCTTTGTACGCAATACAATTTTGACATACCCCACCTGTTGGTAAGAGGGGGCGAACAACGATTCCATTCGGTACGCAATGGCTTGATGGCCATTAAAGGTGATGGAATTATTGCTATACACGATGCCGTAAGGCCTTTGGTAAGCCAAAAACTGATTACACGCACTTTTGAAGAAGCCGAAGAAAACGGCAACGCCGTATGTTGCATCAAGCCCAGCGATTCGGTAAGGAGGCTAAAAGGCGACCAGAGCAAAATCATTAACCGCGATGAGCTGGTATTGGTGCAAACACCACAAACTTTCGAAATCAGCCAGTTGCGCAAAGCCTACCAACAGTCTTATCGGGCCAAGTTTACTGACGATGCTTCGGTGGTGGAAAAAGCCGGATTTAAAATCAATTTGATCGAAGGCGAACGCAACAATTTAAAGATCACATTTCCGGAAGACCTGGAGCTAGCCCACTTTCTGCTTAGGTAGCCATAACTTTGGCAACACCTTTGTCGGCATTGCCAAAGTATACTTTAGTCATTAGGCGGCGCCTTTGATAACCCTTAGGATAATTGCAATAATAGCGATAACCAGCAAGGCATGGATAATGCCACCAGTATAATAGCCTCCCAAGAAGCTAATGGCCCAAATAATAACCAGAATAACTGCTATAACATAAAGTAGATTTCCCATAGTTTTAGTTTTTAAGTGATTGTTAATTCTTTTGATTTTATAGCATTAACAACAAGTAAACTAAAATTGTTCTAAAAAATAAAAAGCCCCCGATGATATCGGGGGCTTTTAAATGTTTCTGTTAAGCACTTTAATATTCGTCTTCGTTAAAAAAGAAGTCGTCTTTGGTAGGATAGTCTGGCCAAATCTCTTCGATCGTTTCGTAAGGCTCGCCATCATCTTCCAAGGCTTGTAAATTTTCAATCACCTCAACAGGTGCACCTGAACGAATAGCGTAATCAATTAATTCGTCTTTTGTTGCAGGCCATGGAGCGTCTTCCAAGTGCGATGCGAGTTCTAATGTCCAATACATATTACTTATATTACTTAATATTTATAATTCAACTTTCTGAGTTGGCAAAAGTATGCTAAAAAAAATGAGCAAAACAAATATTTTTTTCCACCAATTTAAATCCGTGGTATCCAGATGTTTTCTTCTGTTTTAGCATCAGCATTCAGTTTTCTGGCCAAAACAAATAAATAATCGCTCAATCTGTTCAAATAAATTGTAATATTGCTGTCAACAAAACTGTCGGCCGCCAGTTGGACCGCCAGTCTTTCGGCCCGCCTGCACACGCAACGTGCTAAATGACAATAAGATACCACGGTATTTCCACCCGGCAGTATAAAATGTTTCAATTCGGGCAGCACTTCGTTCATTTGGTCCATCTCCCGCTCCAAAAGCGTGATATCGCTTTCTAAAAGATCGGGGATTTTCATTTTCGAACGTTCGGGGTCTGAAGCCAACGACGAGCCAATTGTGAATAACCTGTCTTGGATCTCCTTTAAAATCTGCTGATGGTGGGCATCAATAGCCTGACACCTGATCAGTCCGATGTAGGAATTCAGCTCATCAACTGTTCCGTAGCTCTCGATGCGTACGTGATATTTGGGTACCCTGGTACCGCCAATGAGCGACGTTTGGCCCTTATCGCCGGTTTTGGTATAGATTTTCATTGCTGTAAGGTTGAAGGTCGATGGTTGAAGGTTGAAGGTGGAAGGTGGAAGGCCAGAGCTTGTCACTTCATGCCTTTAGCCTCATTCCTTAAAAACCTTATTGTATGCTCTCGAAATCGTCGCCTTTAGCCTCTAAATTGCTTAAACGCGGCGAAACTGTTTTGATATCCTCATTGATGTAGTCCTTTTCGATCAGGCCATCGCGCATACGCACGATACGATGGGCATGTTGTGCAATATCCTCCTCGTGGGTTACCAGAATAATGGTGTTGCCTTTGCTATGGATCTCTTCTAAAAGCCCCATGATTTCGATTGAGGTTTTGGTATCTAGGTTACCCGTTGGCTCATCGGCCAGGATAATAGAAGGATTATTGATCAAGGCCCTTGCTACAGCCACACGCTGGCGCTGCCCCCCCGAAAGCTCGTTGGGCTTGTGGGTAATCCGGTTGCCTAGGCCTACGTTTTCGAGCGCCTTGGTTGCCCGTTCGTCGCGCTCTCTTTTGCTGGCACCTGCATAAATCAGCGGCAGGGCCACATTATCCAAGGAAGTTGAACGTGGCAAAAGGTTAAAAGTCTGGAAAACAAAGCCGATTTCTTTGTTACGTACTTCGGCCAGTTCATTATCAGACATGTGGCTTACGTTAACCCCGTTCAAGATATAATCGCCTTTGCTGGGCGTATCTAAACAGCCCAAAATATTCATCAAGGTCGATTTACCAGAACCAGATGGGCCCATCAAGGCTACAAACTCTCCTTTTTCTATGGTAAGGCTTACTGATTTTAACGCATGAATTACTTCTGAACCGATAACGTATTTACGTCCTATGTCATTGATGATAATGAGTGATTTCTCCATCGTTTTTTCTTTTTAGACCTGCTTTGTCTATGCAATGTTACAGCCTCTACTTATTTTTCTATGATTTTAGGCACAAAGAAAAAACTTTCGTTATGCCTGGCTGCGTTTTTCAGTCCATCGACAGTGTCGATTTCCTGTTTCACCACGTCTTCTCTCCACACGTTTGCACTTTCGTTCATGTAAACCAAAGGTTTTACGCCTGTGGTGTCGAGTTCGTTCAGCTTTTCCATAAAAGTAAGAATCTTGTTCATCTCTACCGTCAATGTATCAACTTCGTTAGCTGCAATTTCAATGCGCGCCAAATCTGCCACCTTATACACTGTTTGCTGATCTATCTTCATCCTTTAGTTATATTAAGATTTTTAAAGTTTGCTTCCTATTTTCTTAAACACTTCTTCTTTTAACGCATCGGCGCCTTCGGCCACCAAGCTGTTGGTTAATATGGGCTGGTGCACATAAATATTTACAATACCCGGCCTGGTGCCATATTTCATGCCGTTGTCCCACAGCACCTTCCAAATGTTGGTTATGCTTACCGGCACGATTGGAATATTTTTCTCGATGGCCAACCTGAAAGGGCCATTCTTAAACTCCTGCAACTGCGGAGGATAACGGTCGTCAATTCTGCCTTCTGGAAAGATGATAAGGCTCATGCCGTTTTCTAGATTATCGCCGGCCCTTTTAAATGCCCTGAACGAGGAAATCTTGCTCTCCCTGTTTACCGCAATATCTATGGTGCGAAAAAAGAGCCCCAAAATCGGGTTTTTCAACAATTCCTCCTTGCCCATAAAATGATAGCGCCCTTTGGCCAACACGCAAAGCGCCATGATATCGAGGTTGGAGCTATGGTTGGCACAAAAAATATAGGTCTGTTTTTCATCTAGCTGTTGCGCTAGATCAAACTTAAAGAAAACGCCTGCCAAGGCACAGCATAAAAAGCTGTGCGCAGTCCTGAATTTATTGAGGATGCCATAGTATTTGGGGCTGCGGCTGGTTAAATAATAAAACGGCCAAAAAAGGAAATAGAAAAACAGAAGGCTACAGGAAAAATAAACCTGGTGGATCTTTTTGAGCAATTTTATCATGGAAACCAAAAATACAATTTTAGCGAATAGTTCTAAAATTAGTTTTCAGTTCTCGACTAAGCCAAGCAACCAATCAGCTTACCAGTCTACAATTAAATTATTCAACAATAAAACAGTTAGGCAATGAACCCCTAAACTTTTAAGGTTTTTTCTTAATTTCGGGCCATGATCAAAGAAACGGTTGTAAGCGGTATCCGCTCTACAGGAAAATTACATATAGGAAATTATTATGGTGCGGTAAAAAACTTTGTACAGATGCAACACGAGTACAATTGCTATTTTTTTATCGCCGATCTGCACTCTTTAACCACGCACCCTACGCCACAGGATCTGCATGGCAATATTAAACAGGTGTTGGTTGAGTATTTGGCTTGTGGCATCGACCCAGAAACCACCACCATTTATATCCAATCTGACGTTCCAGAAGTTTCCGAGCTTTATTTGTACCTGAACATGAATGCTTATTTGGGCGAACTGGAGCGTGCCACTTCGTTTAAGGATAAGGTTCGTGCCAACCCCGACAATGTAAATGCCGGCTTGCTTACCTATCCGGTACTCATGGCAGCCGATATCCTGATCCACCGTGCCACCAAGGTGCCAGTAGGCAAAGACCAGGAGCAGCACTTGGAAATGGCCCGTACTTTTGGCAACCGATTTAACCGTTTGTACAGCAACGAATATTTCCCTGAGCCTTACGCGTTCAGCTATTCGAACAACCTGGTTAAGGTACCCGGGTTAGACGGCAAAGGCAAAATGGGCAAATCTGAAGGTGAAGGCAATGCGGTTTATTTATCGGACAGTCCGGAGGTAATCCGTAAAAAAGTTTCGAGGGCAGTGACCGATAGCGGCCCTACTGCCGAAAACCAGGATAAGCCAGAAGCTATCCAAAACCTGTTCGATTTGATGAAGATCGTTTCATCGGCTGATACCTTGGCCCATTTTGAAGAGCAGTACAACAAAATGGCCATCCGCTATGGCGATTTCAAAAAACAGCTGGCCGAAGATATGATCGTGACCACGGCTCCGATGCGCGAACGCATCAACGAAATTGCGGCCGACACGGCCTATTTGCGTCAGGTGGCCAAGCATGGTGCTTTAAAGGCCAGGGAAAGCGCCCAAAAAACAATCAGGGAAGTACGCGAAATAATTGGATTTAAAAGTTTTTAATTTAATAGATTTGAGCTACGAGACATCGGCTTCCAAAAAAGCCTAGCCTCTCCTATCTAAAATCTCACATCAAGAAATATGCATATAGCAATAGTTGGAAATATAGGTGCCGGAAAAACTACGTTAACTGGTCTGCTGGCCAAAAACTACGGTTGGGAAGCACTGTACGAGGCAGTAGACAACAATCCTTACCTGGAAGATTTTTACAGCGACATGAAACGCTGGAGCTTTAACCTGCAGATCTATTTCCTGAACAGCCGTTTTCAGCAGATCGTAGAGATCGAAGCCAATAAACGCAATGTAATCCAAGACCGCACCATTTATGAGGACGCGCATATTTTTGCCGAAAACCTGCACGAAATGGGCCTGATGACCAGCAGGGACCACGAAAACTACCGGGCTATTTTCGATAACATTACCTCTTTTATCAAGCCACCTGATTTGTTGGTGTATTTGAGGGCTTCGGTGCCGACTTTGGTCAACAATATCCAACGCCGTGGCCGCGAATACGAAGCCAGCATCCGTATCGACTATCTTTCTAAACTAAACGAAAAATACGAGGCTTGGATTAAAGGCTATAATTTGGGTAAACTGCTCATCTTGGATAAAGATAAATTGGATTTCACCAACAATCCTGAAGATTTGGGTACGGTTATCCAATCGATAGAAGCCGAAATCAACGGGTTGTTTTAAGCTGTCCATGAAAATCCTAGGCATCATACCAGCACGTTACGCCTCTACCCGCTTTCCGGGCAAGCCCTTGGCCGACATCAACGGCAAAACGATGATCCAGCGGGTTTACGAACAGGCCTCCTTGGCCAATTTGGCCAAGGTAGTGGTTGCGACCGACGATGAACGGATAGCCAAGGAAGTAGAGCGCTTTGGCGGCCAATACGTGCTTACAGGTTCGCAGCACCAAAGCGGTACCGATCGTTGTGCCGAAGTTGCCCAACAGGTCACTGGCTTTGATGTGGTGATCAATATCCAAGGCGACGAACCTTTTATAGATCCTGCCCAGATTGCCCTGGTAGCCTCTTGTTTTGACGATGAAAAAGTAGAACTGGCCACGCTAATTAAAGAGATCCATTCCGAAGAAGAGCTTTTTAACGCCAATCTGCCCAAGGTAGTGCTTAACGCACAAGGCAAAGCGATTTATTTCAGTCGCAACCCCATTCCCTTTATCCGTGGCGCTGAAAGAGAAAACTGGACCAAAGCCCATCAGTTTTACAAGCATATTGGTATTTATGGCTATCGCATCGCTACTTTGCTGGCCATTACGCAACTGCCCCCCTCTAGCTTAGAACTTGCCGAAAGCTTAGAGCAGCTGCGCTGGATAGAAAATGGATACGCCGTCCAAACCAAAACAACAGCACTCGAAACCATTGCCATCGATACGCCTGAAGACCTGCAAAAAATAGTTTTTTAAAGCTAATTTTTTATCTTAGGCCCCAAACTTTTCAACTATGAAACTTGCATCGCTTTCTCTTTTGGTGCTGATCGTGGCTTTTGCCAGCTGCACGTCCGAATCTGCCAAACAGGTAACTGGAAATCTGGAAAAAACCTCCCTGCAGCCTTTTACCGATACACTGCAGCAAGATACTTTCAAGATTGTGCTCAAAGGCAAAACCTCTAAAGACATGAGCCTTTTCTTCACCATTACCAATTTTAAGGGCGAAAAAATCTACGAGAAAGAAATGAAGGCTGCCGACCTGCTCAAAGGTTTCCTGGCCAGTGCCGAACTCAAAAAAGAAGACGATAAAATCAAGTTTTTGCAAGACGAGGTAAATGATTTTTTTGAAGAAGAACACTTTTTGGTGCCGGCCGTAATGCACGACGAAAAGCCAGACGAAAACGTACCCGACAAAGCCTTTTACGAAGAGCTGAAACAAAGCGGCCTCAACGGTTTCGATTACAGTACCGGTAAAGACGACAAAGTATACATTGCTTGGTCGGCAAAAGAAAAAAAGGTAAAGATTTACTACAACTGTTGCCAGTTAAAAAAATAACATTCAGTTATTTAATCCATTTATTTAAATAAAAAATCGAAAAGATTTACATCGGGGGTAAGTCCTAGTTTCTTACGCAAGCGATAACGGCTTACCTCTACCGCTCTCGGCGTAATATTTAGCAATTGGGCAATTTCTTTTGAAGATAAGTTAAGTTTTAAATAGGCACAAAGCTTCAAATCGCTTGGACTGAGGTTCGGATATTTTTCTTTCAGGTTGCTTAAAAAATTGGCATGCACATGGTCAAAGTGAATAGCAAACTGCTCCCAGTCGTGATCTAGTTTTTTGGCCTCGTTCAGCAGGCGAATTACTTTCTTGATATCATCGGCGCTATCTTTGTTTGTAGTTTGCTGTACCAAAGGCAAAAGCTCGTCGCCTATTTTCGACAACAGCTTGCCCCTTTGCACCAGGTGCATGGTAGCCGAGGCCAGTTCCTTATTTTTAAACTCCACTTCGGCTTCCAGCTGTTTCTTTTGAAGTTTCGTAATCTGCTGTTCGTTTCGTTCTATCTCCAGCTGGTGTTGTTGCCTGAGCTTGTCTTGCTGTTTCTGATGCTCTTTTTCCTGGTATTTAATGAGCAAGTACAAAAGGAAAATAAACAGGATAAAATAAAACACGTAGGCTAAATTGCTTCGGTACCAAGCAGGTGCAATGGTAAAGCTATAGCTGGCCACCTCCGATTCGTTGCCCAGGTTGTTACGGGCCTTCACCTTAAAAATATAGCTGCCCGGCCCCAAATTGGTGTAGTCTTTTTCGCTTTTGCTGCTCCAGGCCGACCACGCTTCGTCGTAGCCTTTAAGCTGGTAGCTGAATTCGATATTTTCCCTTTGTTCGAACAAGGTAGAAGCATATTCGAAATGTAGGGAATTGTAATCGTAGCCCAATCGTTTTCTACCCTTCAACTGGGATTGCGTACCATTTGCAAAGTAGCCGCCAAATAAAATGCTATCGGCTTTGCCCGGAAAACTGATCTGTCCCAAAAGTACATTGGGCCGATAAATATTAGCGGCGTATTTCTTGTAATCCAAATGGATAAGGCCTTTGTTGCCTCCCATGAAGATATTGCGTTCGTTATAAGGGTAAATATGCTCGAAGCCTGCCACGATTTTAGTGGTCAGTTCCGGAAATTCTACAATGCTGAAATTACGGTTGCCCGATTTTTTCTTAAAATCGACTACCCCCACTTTTTTTAAGGTAACATACCACAAATTGCCATCCAAGTCTTCTTTCAGGTACTGAATGGAAATGTGCTTAAAAATAGGCCTGAAAAAAGGACTTGGATAAAACCTGTTCTTTTGGGCATCGAACTCGTATACGCCATCTATGGTGGTGGCAACAGGTCGGCCCCTAAACCAGAAAATATAATTGTACAAAGCACGTGGCAATCCCTCATTTTGGGTAAACAAGGTAGTTTTTACGATTTTCCGTCTATCTGCCGAAAGATCGAGTTTAAATATGCCCCGGTAAGGGTGCGATGCCCATACGCAATTCAGTTTGTCGTCTATGGAAATGAACCGCAACGGTTCGTTAATGGCCGACAAGGTAGAAAGCAGGCTAAATTCGTTGTTTTGGTAGCCCAGCAGCTGCAGGCCTGTGTAAGTGCCTGCTACGGCCAGCAAGCGATCGCTGCTGTAGCCTAAAGGCGCATAGAGCCAGGTGCCCAGTTCGCGGTAAAGCGATTTTGCCTGGTAGCCTTCAATTACCGAAGCACCGTCTTCATTTGCCAGCAGCAAATGGTTATAAACCTCGCTAAGGCCCCAGGTTTGCCCCTTGGTATTGCTTACTTCCTTAAACTGGGCATGCGATTCGCTCAAATCCTGTTGTTTGGCTTCTATGGGCGCTGCAAACAGTCCATTGGAAGTACCAATATATAGTTTATTATCAAAAATCCTGCTGGCATAGCTAGACACTTGCTTGTTCTTATCGGGATAGATGTGCTTGATGGCACTGTTAAAGGCGATAAACGCAATGCCATCGTCTAACCCCAGCCATAGGTTCTGGTGCTGATCTAACAAGATGCTTCTGATATTGTTGTTATTCAGGCCTTCCGCATAAGAAAATTGCTGGTTAAGCTCTCCTTTCTTATTGATGATCATCAAAGCCGATGAGGTGGTGCCCAAGGCATAAAGATCTTGATTGATTTGGATGGCACCATTGATCCTGTCGTTGTAAAAGGTCTTGTCGAGCGGCGTTTTTTTAGGAATCAATATCGAATCCTTCAGCAAAAACAGGCCGTCTTTGAGCGTAGTCAGCAACAGCGTATCTCCGCGGTATGGGAGTATGGAAGTAATACTGGTGTTTAAAAGCCGTTTATCCCTGCACCTGATATCCCATTGGCCATTCTTGAATACCTTAAGCCCTATTTTCACGTCGTGGGCCATCACTTCGTTATTAGCCAAGCCCATGTATACCCAAGTGGTGTAACTGGTATAAACATCTATTTTATTGTTCTTTAGCCGGAAAATCTTATTAACCGTGCGGAAATAAACCTCCTGACCATTAATTACGATATTCCATACGTCGGCAAATTGCTTTTCTCCAATAGGAATAAACTTCTTGAGCGAATGATAAACCAATGCACCGTTGGCATTGGGCGAAAAATAGCCGATCTCGTCTTGTCCGCCTACATAGATTTTTCCATCGGCACCGATTTTGACCGAACGTACAATGGTTTGGTTGGGCAATGAATAGTGCTTCCAATAAGACCCGTTAAAGGTAATGAGGCCTTCGTTATTGGCAAAGTACAATATGCCCAATTTATCTTGGGCAATATCCCAGTTTTGCGTACCGCCCTTGTAGGTAAGATTGCTATAGCTTATTACCTGTGGCAGGCCGATCCGGTCCTGTGCCCTTAAACAAAAAACAGATGAAAAAATTATCCAAAAGACAAAAAAAGACTTTCTCATATCTTTCAAATCAGCTCGAGTAAATTTATTTGGTTAACAACAATCTTCAAGATAAGAAAAATCTCCTTGTTGTGGTGTCATATTGCCCATTCTTGCTGTTTTTAAAGAAAAAAGTTGCTTTTGTATGGGTATTGTAGTGGACGCTTTTTTCCTTCTAGGCAACTGCACCCTATATATTTGTTACAATGACCGTCGCCATAACAGGCTTTTAATCATCCCAGAACGACGGCCATCAACTAACCAAATTGTAAACTTAATTTATTTGTTATGAAAGGAAAATCTACGTTCATTCTTCTGCTGTTTTCCATGCTCTTTGCCTTGAGCGTGCGTGCACAGGAAATTGATGTATCAGGAAAGGTTACTTCCAAAAGTGATGGATCTCCTATTCCTGGTGTTTCCGTGAAAATCCAAGGTACAAACACCGGTGTAGCTACCGACCAAAATGGAAATTTCAGGATCAAGGTACCAAAGGCTGGCACCATCCTCGAATTCTCCCAAATCGGCATGGCTACACAAACCGTTGCCGTTAACAGCAACCAGCCTATCAACATAGCCTTAACCGAATCGCAAAACGATTTGGAGCAGGTGGTAGTGGTGGGCTACGGCACCCAAAAGAAAAGCATTGTAACCGGTGCCATATCGCAGGTAAAGGGTTCCGACCTCGAAAACATGCCTGTGCAGCGTTTAGAGCAATCGTTGCAAGGCCGTACAGCTGGTTTAACCATTACCACCAGTTCGGGCCAGCCTGGCGACGGAGCCACCTTGCGTGTTAGGGGTACCACTTCCATCAATAACAGCGATGCTTTATACATCGTTGACGGTGTGCAGATTGGCGGTGGTATCGATTACCTGAACCAAGCTGATATCGAATCGATCGAAGTACTGAAGGATGCCGCCTCGGCAGCCATCTATGGGGCAAGAGCAGCCAATGGCGTTGTTATTGTGACTACCAAAAAAGGAGCAAAAAACGGTCGCATGGCAGTAAATTACAATACCTATTTAGGTACGCAGGCCCCATCAAGAAAGCTTTCTTTGCTCAATGCCACGCAATATGCCACTTTGTATAACGAAGCCCAGTTTGCCGCCAATCCTAGCAATGCGCCTCGTTTTCCAAACCCGGCGCAATATGGCGAAGGCACCAACTGGCAGGCCGCCGTATTTAACAACAGTGCAAAAATCCAGAACCACGAATTGAGCATTAGCGGCGGCAACGACAAATCAACTTATTACAGTTCATTCGGCTATTTAGACCAAGATGGTATTGTAGCCACCAGCAATTCGAAATACAAAAGGTTTACCGCCCGTTTCAATTCCGAGCACCAACTAACCAAGGTGCTCAAGTTTGGCCAAACCATTGGCTATACCCGTACCAATTCTGTGGGAGTAGGCACCAATACCGAATATGGTTCGCCATTGAACAGGGCCATCAACATGGATCCTTTAACCCCGATTGTAGAAACCAATCCGGCCAGGTATAACTTGCCTGTTTATGTAAACAATCCGGTAGTTAGAAATGCGCAAGGCTTTCCTTATGGCATTTCAGATTATGCGCAATCTGAAATTTTAAACCCGATTGCCGCTTTGGCTGTTGCACAGGGCAACGGCTGGTCGGATAAAGTGGTGGCCAATGCCTTTGCAGAAATCGAAATCATCAAAGGTTTAAAAGCCCGTTCGCAAGGCGGCGTAGATTTGGCTTTCTGGGGCGACGAATCCTTCTCGCCTATTTATTACCTCAATTCTATCAACCAAAGAACCATTACTTCCTACACCAGGAACTCAAATAGAGGTTTATTCTGGTCGCTAGAAAACACACTGAGCTATACCAAAGCCATCGACAAGCATAATTTCACGGTATTGTTGGGCTATTCGGCGCAGAAAAACAAAGGCCAAACCCAGGGAGGCAGCAAAGAAGGCATTCCGGTTAACAATATTAAGGATGCTTCCTTACAGTTTCCAGTACCTAGGGCAAACGATGTATTTTATGGAGGCGAATATTTAAATACCCTCAACTCGATGTTTGCTCGCGTTACCTACGATTTTGATCAAAAATATCTGTTTACGGGTATCATCCGTAGAGACGGTTCGTCGCGCTTTGGACCGAACAACAAGTACGGCTATTTTCCTGGAGGTTCTGTGGGTTGGGTAGCCAGTAGGGAAAGCTTCTTTCCGCAAAATCCTTATGTAAGCTTCTTGAAATTAAGGGGTTCTTACGGCGTAACCGGTAACGATAATATCGGCGATTTCAGGTATTTATCAACCGTAAGCGGTGGCCGTAACTACACTTTGGGAACCTCTGCAGGCTTGACCAATGGGGTAAGTCCCGATGCCTTGTCTAATCCAGACTTGAAATGGGAACAAACCTCTTCTCTGGATATTGGCTTAGATGCTACCCTATTCCGCGATTTCACCTTGACTGCCGATTGGTATCATAAAAAAACCACTGGCATGTTGCTGCAAATTGCTGTTCCGGGCTATGTGGGCAACACCGGTCCTATTGGCAACATTGCCGATCTTTCTAACAAAGGTTTCGAACTGGAACTGGGCTACAACAAGAAAATTGGCGATTTTTCTTTCAGGGTGGCGGCTAATGGTGCTTTCCTGAAAAACAGAATCGATTACCTGGGGGCCGACAAAGACTTCTTGGGCGGACAAACCGTAACGCCACAGGGATTGGAAGTGACCCGTACCAAAGTGGGCTATGCCATCGGTTCGTTCTATGGCTATAGAAGCGATGGTTTGTTCCAAAACCAAGCACAAATCAACAATTACAAAAACAGTGCAGGCAACCTGATCCAGCCCAATGCCAAACCAGGCGACATCAAATTCATCGACCTGAATGGCGATGGCGTAATCAGCGATAACGACCGCGAGATCATTGGCGATCCAACCCCTGATTTCACTTATGGCTTTACTTTCAACGCATCGT
The DNA here is from genome assembly GCF_016429155.1 of Pedobacter sp. ASV12. GTDB lineage: Bacteria > Bacteroidota > Bacteroidia > Sphingobacteriales > Sphingobacteriaceae > Pedobacter. The sequence goes on from NZ_JAELUC010000051.1 coordinate 21,808, forward strand.
ACAAAGGCTTTGATATGGTACTTTTGGGAACTGGCGTAGCGGGCAACCAGATCTTTAATGCCTTGAGAAGGTTCGACTTGCCTACCGCCAACTACACCACGGCCATTTTAGACCGATGGACCGGCGAAGGCACCAGCAACAGCATGCCAAGGCTGACCTTACAAGACGACAACAAAAACTACAGCCGTGTGTCTAGCCTATTTTTAGAAAGCGGTTCTTACTTCAGGATCAAAACCCTTCAAATCGGCTATACCTTGCCAACCAACTTGGTTAAAAAAGCGAGCTTGAACAAAGTGAGGTTCTATGTAATGGCCAACAACTTGCTCACCCTAACCAAATACACTGGCTATGACCCAGAAATTGGCGGTGGCAGCTATGGCGTAGACCGTGGCTTCTATCCACAAGCCAGAACGTTTTTTGCAGGTATTAATGTTGGATTTTAACGAGAAGAACAATGAAAAAAAGATATTTCAAAAGTACAATTGCAATAGTTGCAATGATGCTGGTTTTTAGTGCATGCAAAAAGGACTTCTTAGAACTGACCCCAAAAGGCACAGCACTTGAAGACAATTTTTACAGGAACGAAACCGAAGTGATGCAGGGCGTAATTGCCGTTTACGACGTGATGCAATGGGGCACAACAGGTGGCTACACCATGAAAATGCCGCTGCTCAGCGCCGCATCAGACGATTGTTGGGCTGGTGGCAGTAATGCTTCCGATCAGCCAAACTGGGTAGCTTACGATAATTTCAACATGGATTCGAGGGTTGGCCCGCAAGGCGGCCTTTGGTCTAAGAACTTCACCGGAATTAACAGGGCCAACCTTATTTTGAGCAAAATCGACAAATCGACTACCCTGAGCCCGGCCTTTAAAACGAGAGTAATAGCCGAAGCGAAATTTTTAAGAGCCTATTTTTACTTCGATTTGGTAAGGTGGTTTGGCAGGGTGCCGCTCATCACCAATGTGTTGGCCACCAGCGAGCTGTATACGCAAACCCAGGCTTCGCCGGCACAAATCTATGCCCAAATTGAAAAAGACCTTAGAGAAGCCTATCCAGGCCTTCCGGCTACCATTTCGGTCGCAGAAAAAGGTAGGATATCGCAGGGCGCAGCCAAGGCTCAACTGGCCAAGGTATTGCTTTACCAAAACGACAATGCCAAGCTAGCCGAAGCCATCACGCTTTTTGAAGACGTAAACAAAATCGGCAATGTTTATGGTTATTCGTTAATGCCTAACTATGCCGACATCTTTAGTCCAGCCAATAAATTCAATTCGGAATCGATTTTGGAAATCCCGCATTCGAACAATGCTGCTTGGACCGATTGGGGTTGGATCAATGGTGGCGAAGGCAACGTAGGCACCCAATTTGTAGGTATGGACAGCTACAACGGCGACACTTATTCGAGTGGTTGGGGCTTTTGCCCTGTTACCCTGGATTTGGTTAATGCCTTGAAAACTGATCCCCGCTTTGATGCCACCATTATTGATGGCAAAGCGCTAAAAGCAGCCGGTGCCACCTACAACGCCCGTTACCAAAACACCGATTATTTCATTAAAAAATATGCGCCGTTAAAAGCCTATCGTTCGGCAAGTGGCGTGGCCGAACAAAACTGGCCGATTAACGAAATAGAAATGCGCCTGGCCGACACTTACCTGATGGAAGCTGAAGCCTTGGTTAAAGCAGGCAGCAACCCTACCCGAGCCAAAGAGTTGCTCGATGCAGTAAGAGCCAGAGTTGGCCTGGCTTCGGTACCAGCTACGCTAGACAACATCTACAATGAGCGCAGATTGGAACTGGCTACCGAAGGCCACCGCTTCTTCGATTTGGTACGCACCGGCAAGGCGGTTGCCGTATTGGGTCCGGTGGGTTTTAAAGCCAACAAGAGCGAATATTTGCCTATTCCACAAACAGAAATCGATGTGACCAAGGGCATTATCAAACAAAATCCAGGTTATAATTAATCGCTAGCAAAATGAAATCAATAAAAAACATGATAAAAACATCGCTTTGGCTAGGTTTGGCCTTGATGTTAACACTCAGTGCCTGTAAGAAAAACGACGATAACAAGCAATTGGGAACGCCGCCAACCAGCGATCAGGTACAATTTACCTTTACGCCAACGGCAGGTAATCCCAATATCATCGACTTTAAAAATGCCTCTCCGGGCTTTAAAGCCATTTGGGATTTTGGCAATGGCGCCACCGCCGAAGGCAATACGGCCCAGGCTTCCTATCCCTTAGCCGGAACCTACACGGTTAAATTAACCATTGTAACCGATGGCGGCTATGCTTCGAGCACCAAAACCATCACCATTGCGGCTACCAATCCGGCCATGCTTACCGATCCTGCCTTCACTACCCTATCGGGAGGCTTATCCAATACCAATGGCAAAACCTGGGTAATAGACCAAACCCAACAGGGACATTTGGGCGTGGGCGAAATCGGATTGCAAACTCCAAACTGGTATCAGGCAGGCCCGAACGAGAAAAATGGTACTGGTTTTTACGATGACGAAATGACCTTTAACATGAATGGGCTTAAATACACCTATGCCAATAATGGAACTACCTTTGCCAATGCTTCGAACGCACCGGGCATTGGCGGTCCGACAGGAAGCAACGATCCAACCGTAAACTATACCCCACCAACCAACATGACCTGGCTGGTAACCACCGTTAATGGCGTAAAATACATCACCATTAGCAACAATGGCTTTATTGCCTACTACTTAGGTGTATCGCAATACCAGATCTTGAGCTTAACAGATGATGAAATGTGGCTCAGGTGCTTAGACAAAGCCAATCCAGGCAACGCATGGTACCTCAAGCTCATCAGAAAAGGCTATGTGAGGCCAGTGGTGCAAAAACCACTGCAGGCCGCCAATTTGGAAGACGATTTTCAAAGCACACCAGGAATGGCATGGACAGCAGAAAACATGGACTATAACAGGGCTTACGACAACCCGGCTAAATTCCCTGTAAATACTTCGGCCAAGGTGGGCTATTACGAAAAAAGAACCGGCAACGATGGCCAATACGGCAATTTGAACATTACCTTGCCATATCGCTTCGATTTAAGTACCAAAAACAAAATCAGATTGAAGGTATTCTTCCCGGGTGGCAACGATTTTACAAAGGTAGCCCCTACCGTTTCCATCAAGCTCCAGAATTCGTTGTTGGGTGGCAATGCTTGGCAAACACAGCTCGAAGTGGTTAAAACCATTACACCTGCCCAGTATAACACCTGGGTGCAGTTGGAATTCGACTATTCGGGCTGGGCAAGCCAAACTTTATACGACAAGATCGTGGTACAGCTGGGTGGCGAAGGACATCCAAATCCAGGCATTTTCTATATCGACGACTTCGAATTTAAATAACAAAATTACTGTCTGGTCTTAAGCAAAGGGCCAGACAGTACTAATCCTACCCATTATGATGATAAAAAAAATAAAAAAGGGATATTTCCTGATGGCGCTTTCCGTCGGCTCGATCATGTCGTGCCAGTCGTGCTCGTCGGGCAAAGATGTTGAAGAAGCTATCATTATTCCGCCAAAACCCGTAACGGTTGAAGACAAGAACTGGTCTTTTGAAAGTACGCCGACCTGGGCCGACGAATTCGACTATACCGGTTTGCCGGCTACAGACAAATGGGATTACGACCTTGGCGGAAGCGGCTGGGGCAACAACGAAAAGCAGTACTATACCAACTCGATCAACAACGTAAGCGTTGGCAATGGCCTGCTCAGCATCACCGCACGCAAAGAAAACATGAATGGCATGAGCTATACTTCAACCCGTTTGGTGAGCCGGAACAAACTCGATGTGCTTTATGGCCGTTTTGAAATCAAAGCCAAGCTGCCAACCGGCAGAGGAACCTGGCCGGCTATTTGGATGCTGCCTACCGACCGTGCCTATGGCGATTGGCCTAAATCAGGCGAAATAGATATTATGGAGCATGTAGGCTACGACCAAAACAATGTGCATTTCACTACGCATACCGAAGCTTATTACTTTAAGATCAATACGCAGAAAACAAGTACCAAGATGATCCCAGATGCCAGTACAGCCTTTCACCTTTACCGTGTAGACTGGACTCCTTATGCCGTTAGGGGCTATTATGACAATGTGTTGGTATTCGAATTTGTAAACGAAGGTACCGGCTACAAGGTTTGGCCTTTCGACAAGCGCTTCCACCTGCTCATGAATTTGGCCATTGGTGGCGATTGGGGTGGCGCACAGGGCATAGACGATACCATTTTTCCGCAAAAACTGGATGTAGACTATGTGCGCTACTACAAAATGATCGATAAATAATTCTCCCCATTTAAATCATCCCAATTCATGCCCGGACTTTGCGCCGGGCATTTTTTTTTACATCGCCTCAATAGAACTGCATTTTGAAAGCATTTGAACTAAGAATTTAAGAATTAACATTTATTAACAGTTTTTAACAATTAAGCGACTTTTTTTCAGCTACTTTCGCTTAACCAAGCAAAAAAACAACCTACCAATTAACGTCTTCTTATGTCAAAAAAACTACTTCTGTTAGTTTTACTAGCGCTTTCCGTATGCCAAGCATTTGCCCAAAAAGCCAGCATTAAGGGAGCTGTTGTAGATACCATCGAAAAAAGGAAGCTTCAAAACAGCTCAATTCTACTGATCAGCAGCAAGGATTCAATTCTTGTCAAATCGGTAAGGGCCAATGCCCAGGGCGAGTTCGAATTGACCAACCTTCAGAAAGGCGATTACAGCCTGCTCATCTCTTATCCCAAAATGGCCGATTTTATACGGGATATCCGACTAACCGATAGCTCCAAATTCAACTTGGGCCCCATCCACATGGAAACCAAAACCTTTTTGCTGAACGAGGTTATTGTAAGGGCGCAAAAAGAAGCCATCAGGATGAAGGGCGACACCATTGTTTACCAAGCCGATAGTTTTGCCGTTAAGCCCAATGCCAATGTACAGGATCTTCTGCGCAGGTTGCCCGGCATCGAAGTCGACAAAAATGGCGCCATCAAGGCCGCCGGAGAAGAGGTAAACACCGTGTTGGTAGAAGGCGAAGAATTTTTTGGCGATGATCCGTTGCTGGCCACCAAATACCTGAAGGCAAGCGCCGTATCGGAGGTGCAGGTTTACGACAAGAAAAGCAAGGAGGCCGAGCTTACCGGAATAGACGATGGAAAAAAAGACAAAATCATCAACATCAAGCTGAAAGAAAATGCCAAAAACGGTTATCTCTCCACCCTTGATGCCAATAGCGACCTCGACCACTACAAAAACCTGGGTGGCATGCTCGGCGTTTACAAAGGCAAGCTCAAGGCCGCCGTTTATGGCAATACCACCAACCTTAACCAGGATTCGAAAGTTACTTCGGCCATGTCAAAGCTCAAAGGCAACGATTACGATGTTATTGAAGTAGGCGATGATGGCAGCACGATGATGATTTCTTATGGTGGCGACGACGACGACTACTTCTCTCCTACTAATGGCCTGCCCAACTACAGTGCCTATGGCGCACACTTTTCTGATAAATGGAACCAGAACAAACTGGGTCTCAAGCTCAACTATAAAAACACCGATACCAAGGTTACCGACAATAGAACCTCTAACGGTCAGCGTTTATTGCCCAATGGCACCAGCTTTTTCAGTTCGGGCACTTCGACCGAAAACAGCAATAAGGGTGGGCAATCGGTCAAAGGAAACGTAGATATTACTTTGGATTCGCTATCGACCATGAAAATCTCTTTTTCGGGCAAAACCAATTTCAACAAGAACAATTCGACCAATTACAACCAATCGCTTAATGACCAGGGCTTGTTCGTAAGCAAAAACAACCAGCAAAACAGTACCGATACCGATAGCGAGCTGTTTAACGGCAACATTAACTACACCCGCAAATCGAAGAAAAAAGGCAGAACCTTATCTGTTGACCTGCAACCCGAAACACAAAATAGCCAAGGCATCGAAAACAGCCTCAACGTAACCAATTACTACAACGACCAAGGCCAAATGAACCGAACCGAAAACCTCGACTTGTTTAAGGATAACGCCAGCAAGCAAACTTCGTTGGGTACGCGTATATCGTATACCGAACCTTTGGGCAAGAAATGGCAACTGCAAACCGCCTACAGCTTTAAAACCGTTATTTCGAGCAGCAACCGTATGGTTTACGACAATTTACAAAACAGAAAGCCCATCGATTCGCTTAGCAACAATTTCGATTTTAACAATTTCTCCAACATCGGCAAAGTGGTACTGCAGTACCGCGCACAAAAATTCTCTATTTCTGGCGGCGTTGAAGCTACCCAAACCAGCTTTGAGCTAGACGATATAGACCGCAACAACAAGTTTAACAGGAATTACCTGAACTGGGCTCCCAGAGGAAATTTCAATTATAAAATCAGCAAAAGCACCAGTCTCTCGCTCAATTACAACGGCTCTACCAGTCAGCCGAGCCTTGACCAGTTGCAGCCGATCAGGCAAATCAACAATCCTTTGTACCAGGTGGTAGGAAATCTAAACCTCAAGCCATCGTTCAATAATAGCATCGGGCTTAATTTCAATTCGTATCAGTTTAAGTCGGAACAGTTTATTTATGGTTACGTGAGCTATAATTTTACCAGAAATGCCATTGCAAGCACCCAAACGGTAGATGAGTTTAACAAAACCATCAGCAGCTATACCAACCTTAATGGCAATAACAGCATCTATGCCAGTGCCTCTTACCAAAAAGGTTTCAGCAAGTTGCATTTCCGAACCAGTTTCAGCGTCAGCTATAACAGTTCCAACTACGTGTCTATCCTCAATAACAAGCTGAACAAGAACTTTAACGGTCAGCTGAACATAAGGCCAGGCTTCAGCTACTATACTGATAAGGTTCAGGTTAATTATAATCCGTCGGTTACTTTCCTCAACAGCAATGCTTCGTTGGGCTCTATCAACAATGGCAAAAGCTATACCCACAACCACGAAATTAGCGGCACCATCCAATTGCCTTATAACACCGAGTTCAACACCAGCATTTCGTTGTCGTACAGACCGGCCAACCAATCGTTCAATACGCCGCTTAACGTAGCGCTTTGGAACTGCTATATCTCCAAAAAGATGCTGCCAACCGACTGCTGTCTCTTATACACATCTAAAAGGGGGGGGGGGGGGGGGGGGGGGGGGGGGGGGGGGGGGGGGGGGGGGGGGGGGG
>NZ_JAELUC010000052.1 GCF_016429155.1 Pedobacter sp. ASV12
CCCCCCCCCCCCCCCCCACCCCCCCCCCCCCCCCCCCCCCCACCCCCCCCCCCCCCCCCCCCCCCCCCCCCCCCCCCCCCCCCCCCCCCCCCCCCCCCCCCCAAACCCTATTTTTTGTCGTGGTTCGTCGGCAGCGTCAGATGTGTATAAGAGACAGACTTTACCATGTCAACGGAACGCCGAGAGAAGATTTTATACCCAAAATTTTAACACATAACATCGAAGAAACGCTACAAAAAGCGAGGGCAATAAAATAGCTTTTCAGAAGTATTTTCGTAAGACGGAAACTTTAAAAGCTCTTTTAATAGGTTTTGTAGACCAGGTTAAATTCGCCTTCAGTAATAGCTACAACTGCTTTGGTATCGTTTTCCAGCGCCTTGAAAGAAAACCTTCCAGTTACTGTTTGAGTTCTTTTGTCCAAGGTTAGGATTTGCAATGTTCCAGTATAGCCTGGTTGAACAGTAAATTTCAGATCTTTAGTTGCATCATCATAAGCAGCTGAATTTTTGATACCAGTTAAGCTATAATCCCCGACCCTTACTTCTCTTTCCAGCAATAGGGCAAAGGATATCGTTTGCCTGGAGCCTTGCTGGTAGGCTGAGACAAAAAATGTTTTTCCTTCATCGATCAAATGCGCCTCAGCCTCACCACTATATTTTAAGTCCGTATTGCTAGGCCGCCAAACCTCACCATTTACCTTGCACTTGAAGTTATTGCTCGCTTTATCTTTCTTACAGCTGATGACCAGTAAAGAAAGTAAAAGCATGAGGGTCATTATCGTTTTAATCATTTATGGCTTTTTAGTTAGGAGTAACCGTTTGAGTTCCGCGAAGCAAGGATAGCCATTACAAAAAACCCATATAATCATGAAAGATTAACAGAAGAAACCGATTAACCTTTTAAGCCAAAAACTAGCGGCGATTAACTCAAAACATTTATTTTCATCGCTTAGCCACCCTATCAATCCTTTAAGATTAAAAATACTTCGCCAAAAGCTTAATAGGCTAAAAATAAAGTCGGCAAGGCGGATTGTATTTTTTATTTAAAGGTAAGGTGATTATGATTCCTGATTACGTCTATTGCCTTCCACATCAACATACAGGGAATGAACAAAAAAGGCCTGCTATTTACAAGCAAGCCTTTGAAAATTTAAACAAGAATGTTGTTAGTACCCGGAAGCAGATTCGAACTGCCACGCCGTTGCCAGCGCCACCCCCTCAAGATGGTGCGTCTACCAATTTCGCCACCCGGGTATAATGCTGCAAATATAATGGAATGCTTCAATTTTTAAAGCCTTTGCATTAAATTTATTGACCAATGAATTTCTATCGCTGAATGATAAGCGCCAACTGAAAACCAATAACTGAAAACCATCACTGCTATTCCACGTCCAACACCAACCCATCATAAGCCAAACGAATGTTAGTAGGTAGCTCTTGCTCCACCTCGGCATGTTTGCCCAAGTTGTGGCTGATATGTGTAAAATAAGTCCGTTCAGCCCCTACCTTGTTGGCAAAATCAATGGCTTCTGCTAAAGTAAAGTGCGAGATGTGCGCTTCTTTCTGCAAAGCGTTAACCACTAAATATCTCGTGCCTTTTATTTGTGCAAACGATTCTTCCGAAATCGTCTTCGCGTCGGTGATGTAGGTGAAATCGCCAATACGATATCCCAAAATTGGCAATTTAAAGTGCATTACTTCAATGGGTATAACCTTGGTCACTCCAACTTCAAAAGGCTCAGATTCTACGGTATGTAGATTGATCTGGGGCAGTCCGAAATATTTGGTATCTTGAAAAATGTAGGAAAATTCGCGACGCAAAGCTTCCTGTACCCTTAAAGTAGCATAAATATCTATCCGTTTATGCAACAGATAATTAAAAGGCCTGATATCGTCCAATCCAGCTATGTGGTCTTTATGCTCGTGCGTAAACAAAATGGCATCGAGATCTTTAACCCCAGCCCGCAGCATCTGGTACCTGAAATCCGGACCACTGTCTATCACCATGGTCTTGTCGCCGGTCTCAACGAGTACCGAAACCCTTAATCGCTTGTCTCTATGATCGGTAGATTGGCAAACCGCGCAGCCACACCCAATTACCGGGATGCCTTGCGATGTACCTGTACCTAAAAATGTAATTTTCAAAATCTAAACCGCTTGTGAAATAGCTATGGCTAAGCTCAGTATCTTCCACTTATTTACCAAATATTTGCGCCAGTTTTTTATCCATGGCTTCGTCATCTTCTCCGCCTCACTGTTACTTTGAGCAAACGCAGTCCTACTTAAAGAGGTCATAGTTAAAAAAATCCAATTTTTTCATATCATTTTGTTAAGATGGTTAAACAAAATCAATAAAAAATCAAACATAACTCCAACCAAAAAGTGCCCATACCAAATTGGATACGGGCTACAATTCTAACAACAAAACGAAATACTATTTGAAAATGGATTGGGGCGCAACACCGGTCCACGATTTTGGCAGATCCTTGCAACCAAAGATATGCGCAATAACCAAGGCCGTATTTTTATTGCTGTTAGGTTCGGTAATCAGCCCCAGTTTTTTAATCTGTGGACCGGTTATCGCCCATGGCACCTGCATTTCGCTCATGCTCGTGCCACCATGCCCGTTGCCAATGCCACCATGATCGGTCATTAAAATAAAATGGGTACTTGTATATAATTTTTCTGCTTTGAGCTTATCCAATAAGCCTCCAATAGCCACATCGGCATCTTCTACTGCTTTGATGTACTCGGGCGACATCCATTTGTACTTATGCCCGGCATGGTCTGTACTCACATTATACAGAAACACCAAAGTTGGCTCGCTTTTATACTTCACCACAAAATCGAAAGCCTTTTGATAGTTTGAAGCATAACCATCATTTTCTTCGAAAGAAACCTCATCCAAATATTTTTTATTGATCGAATTGATCAGTTCTGCCCAATTGTAGTAATAGCCGATTTTAACATGGGGAACCTTTTCTTTCAACACTTTGAATATTGACGGATAATAACCGTCTTGGTCGGTTTCTATGGCCTGCAGTTCGTGCTTTTGCACTGTCCAGCTGTTGCTGGTTACCCCATGTTCTTCGGGTCCGGATCCGGTAAGGTGACTGGTCCAATTGGGTAAGGTTACCGAAGGCATTACAGGTCTGGTAGTTAACGAAAGTACGCCATCGGCTATCATTTTATCCATATTGGGATGCTTGATGGCCTTGAAACCTTCGGCACTAAAACCGTCGAGGCCAATGATCAGCACTCTTTTTTGCGCTACGGCAGTTAAGCTCAAAGTGGTTAATGCCACTAAGGCTACATAATATATTTTTTTCATTTTCAAGTAGGATCAGCCCCTAAATTAGATTCTTTTGTATAGATATACTAAACAAATATGAACCATTTCTAAAACAATTTTGCCTTCCGTACAATAAAAAAGGGGTTCGGGCTTAGCCCGAACCCCTTCAACAGGTATCTCAATTCAATTACCTTAAATCGACCACTTCAACGCCAGGATATTTTTTGGCATCGAATGCAAAAGTGGTTTCAGGCACTTTTACGTTTGGCGAAAATGTTTTCACGTTATAAGTATAGGTATTTCCGTTTTTCTCGAAAATAACCACATTGGTGATCTGTTTAGATGCTTTATCAATACTCAAACGGATTTTGAATACATTTTTCTTTACATCAATTGGCGACAAATCGATCATTTGGTAAACTTTGCCACCTACCTTGCTTTCGCCGGTATAGATGTATTTGAAGCCCTTTTCGTAAATGGTAAAGATTTTAGCCGGGTTAATGGCATCGCCACTGTTGTCTACGTTCGAAACCTGAACCTCTTTATCGTTTTTAAGGTAAGTCCATTGGCTTTTACCATCGCTGATCAAATCCTGGTTGGTCATGGCTACCTTGTATTTATTGGCATTGGCCTTTACGTATAAAGTACCTTGCTGCGTTTCTTTTACTTTGGCTTGCGCATTGTTAAGCGTAAAAGTAAAATCGGTTTTTACCACATCGTAAGAACGGTATTTCTTGCTTACCGCCGCCAATATCTCCTTGGCTTTCGAATCTGTCTGCGCTTGGGCGGTAACACCAAATACACCGATTGTAAGGAATGCTAATAGTATCTTTTTCATAATTTTCTTTTAAATCCGTTGGCAACACTACATTTACTGGCTAACGGAACTGTACATCTGTTACTTGTTGTTAAGGTTATTCAAGAACTGTTCCAAAGCATATTGGTCTGGCAACAAAACTTCTCGGGCTTTGCTGCCTTCGAATGGGCCAACCACACCGGCAGCCTCCAGTTGATCAATGATACGGCCAGCCCTATTGTAGCCTAATTTCATTTTGCGCTGAATGAGCGAAGTAGAGCCCTGTTGATGGGTTACGATCAATTGTGCAGCTTCCTCAAACAATGGATCCCTATCGTCGGGATCGAAATCGGCTTTCGAAGATTCGCCGTTCTCATCGATATATTCTGGCAATTGGTAAGCTTCTGGATAGCCTCTTTGGTTGCCAATAAACTCCGAAATACGATCAACCTCTGGTGTATCTACAAACGCACACTGTAGCCTAATCAAGTCATTACCTGTCGATAAAAGCATATCCCCCCTACCAATCAGCTGATCGGCACCGCCACTATCTAAAATTGTTCTTGAGTCGATTTTAGACAATACCCTAAAAGCCAACCTGGCCGGGAAATTGGCCTTGATCGTACCGGTAATGATATTAACCGATGGCCTTTGTGTTGCCAATACCAAGTGGATGCCCACCGCACGCGCCAGCTGGGCCAAACGCGCAATCGGGGTTTCTACTTCCTTGCCTGCTGTCATCATCAAATCGGCAAACTCATCCACGATCAGCACAATGTAGGGCAAAAAGCGATGCGAATTGTTCGGGTTCAGCTTGCGCTTGATAAACTTCTCGTTGTATTCCCTTAAATTTCTTACCTGTGCATCTTTCAGCAAATCATAACGCTGATCCATCTCTACGCAAAGCGAGTTCAAGGTATGGATTACCTTTTTGGTATCGGTAATAATGGCATCGGCCTCGCCTGGCAGTTTGGCCAAGAAATGGCGCTCAATTTTATTGAACAGGGTAAGTTCTACTTTTTTAGGGTCGACCAACACCAATTTAAGCTGGGCCGGGTGTTTGGTATACAGCAACGACACCAAAATAGCATTGATACCCACCGATTTACCTTGTCCGGTTGCTCCGGCCACCAACAAGTGGGGCATTTTGGCCAAATCGGCAATGTAAACCTCGTTCGAAATGGTTTTACCCAAGGCAATCGGCAAATCCATATTGGTTTGCTGAAACTTCTCGGTAGCCAAAATACTGCGCATCGACACCATTTCGGGATGCAAATTAGGCACCTCGATACCAATGGTTCCCTTGCCTGGCATTGGCGCAATGATACGGATACCTAAAGCGGCCAAGCTTAGGGCAATATCGTCTTCCAGGTTTTTGATCTTAGAAATCCTTACGCCAGGCGCCGGAATAATTTCGTACAAAGTAACCGTCGGACCAATAGTGGCTTTGATCTTATCAATTTCAATGTTGTAGTGATTTAAAGTCTCTACAATTTTATTTTTGTTGGCCTCCAATTCGTCGGCGTTGACCGAAATCTTGTTAGAACCATAATTTTCTAATAAATCGAGATGCGGTTTCTTGTAAGAAGCCAAATCCAGGGTGGGGTCGTAAGTTCCGAACTGTTCTACCAGTTCTTCGGCTTTGGTTTCTTCTTCTGTTTTTTCTATCGTAAAGCTTGGTTCGTTTGCAGGCTCCACTTCAACCGGGGGCGCCACAACCGGGGCAACCGGAGGTGTTACCGTTGGATTAAGCATAACATTGGTTGGCAGAGGCACCGGTGTTTCCTCAACCGGCTCTTCTTCTTCCTTTGCCTCAAAACGATTGGGAGTTAATACGATATTTTGTTCTCTCTTCGGCTGGTTTGCTGTTTTGTAACGATCGTTGATGCTAAATTCTACTGGCTCCGACTTGTCTTCGTTTACCAGTTCGATATGCTCGGGCACCTCTGGAACAATCGCATTATCGGCTTTGCGGGCCGGCAATTTAAAGTCGATGTTGTAAGCAATGATCAGGATGGTAAGTCCCAAAAAGATAATCAAGCCCCCAACGCCAGCCTGTCCAATTTGGGCAACCAGCAATTTGTTGCTCCAATAGCCAAATTCGCCTTCCAGGTAGTGTGGCGTACGCGCCAAAAACGAATGCCCGAAAGCCAAAGTAAGTGAAATGAACAGCAAAAAGAAAAAACTATAACCCAGTACTTTTTCTACCGCAAATATTTTAACCTTGAACAGCAAGCGATAACCGATAATGAAAAACACGAATACGAACAAGAAGGAAGCTACACCGAACCATTCGTAAATAAACTGGTGAGCCAGCAATGCGCCTATTTTACCTAACCAGTTCTGTACCACCGGATCGTCTACCCCACTGTTTTTGAGTTCGTCAACCGTTTTGAACAAGTTGCTCCAGCCTCCGTTGGCATCGACTACATAGCTCTGATCGTCCTGCCAGGTAAAGAGATACGAAGTAAAAGCAACCAGGAAGTAGATCGAAATAATGATGAACAAAAGCCCGATGATTTTTACCGCTCGGCCATTTTGAAGGTCAAACTTGGGCAAAATATCGACTTTGGCGCGGGGCGGTCTGCTGGTTGTTGGCCGCTGTCCATCTTTTGATGGTTCGGCACCTTGCTTAAATGAATTGGCTTTAAATTGATTTCCCCTTACCGACATCTTTCGTTAATAAATATAATCAACAAATATAAAACATATAGTGGTTTTGTGGTGTACAAAACCTTTACGATTTAAACAAAATATTTAGAATTGGCAAAAGCGAACCAATTTATTTTACTTGCGATGATAACGTTGGTTCTGGCCGTATCGGTACAAGCCACTGGTGGAAATCTTTTTTATTTGGCTGGCATCAGCCTGCATTCAGTCAAAAAAAAACTACCATCGATGCCGACGGTAGTTTTTGATTCAATGGATGGCCATTCTTAAATAGCACTATCGTCACAGGTGTAAACCTGAAGACAGGCCATATACTGTGCACAATAAACCGGGCCGGTAACCCTCCCGGCACAGTCGCAGCCACATTTTGATAGATCAGGAGGATTGCCACCGCCGGCACCTCCAAGAATGGCCCTTTGTTCGCTTCTGCTCAACTGTTGAACATTTTTGATTTTGGATGTGTTTTTAAACATAAGATTTTAGGTTTGATTAGCATTCAATTTACAAAATTTTAGCCGCTACCGTAAAAGCACCCGCCTAAAATGATGTTTATCGCACATGATGATTTCCTAAAAAACGCCTTTATGAAGCCACAGGCAAGCTTTGGCTATCAAATGAGTAAAAAAAATGAACACGAGATTAAACTTTTTTTAAAAACCATTGTCTTATTTACAAACTGAATAATTTCGTTTAAATAGTTTTGTTTTAGGTTAATCCTGCTTAGCAACCCTGAGCAGGATTTTTTGTTTCTTTTCTTCCCGATTACTGTACCCATGAGCATTTAACGAGTTTTATGCTTATCTCATTAATTTTTTGTTAATTTAAGGGCTTAGTTTCAAAACTATTTCAAAATGGATATCACGCATCTCGAAACCTTAATCGAAAACGACGAATTGCCTGCACTCATCGCTTTGCTTTCTGAGCGCCCTCAATTGGCCGTGCAGCACACTTCGCATCAAATTTCGCCCATCTTATTGGCCTGCTATTACAAAAAACCTCAAATTGCCCAAGCCATTGCCGAATTTGTTCCCGAACTAACCTTGTTCGATGCCTGCGCCATTGGAAAATTCGAAGAGGTAACCTTGCTGGTTTTTAAAAACCCTGCTAGTGTTAACGAATATTCGATAGACGGCTTTACGCCACTGGGCCTGGCCTGCTATTTTGGGCATGAAGAAATTGCCAGCTTTTTGGTACTCAAAGGAGCCGAAGTGAATGTGCCTAGCAAAAATGGCTTTAACGTTTTCCCAATCCATTCGGCTGTTGCCGCCAATAATTTTACCATTACCAAAATGCTACTCGATGCTGGCGCCTACCCCAATGTGTGCCAAAAATCGGGCGCTGCGCCTTTGCATACCGCAGCCCAACTGGGCAATATCGAATTGATTATCCTTTTGCTCGAACATGGTGCCGAAGTAACCCTACGCATGGAGGGAGGCAAACTACCCGCCGATTTGGCAGCCGAAAAGGGCTTTCATGAAATTGCAGAGATTTTGAGAGACGATGATTAGTTTTCAGTTGGCAGTTACCAGTTCGCAGTTATCAGTTTGCGGAGAAAAATATGCGATTTCAATTGGCAGTTGACAGGTTTTCACAAGTACTAAGCACAATTCAATACAAAATATTTAAGTACTTAATGCTCTTAAACGTCTTAGGTGGCGAAAAATATTCAATTTTCAGTTCGTTAGCTAAAATCCAGCAGTCCTTACCCATTGAATTAAGACTCCCAAACCCTAAGCCTTACTTTTTTCATATAGGTTCGGATATCCAGCACAATGGCCGCCAAAATATAGAACAAAATGGGAAAGCCAACGGCCAGAAACGATGAATAGATAAAAAACAGGCGCACCTTGGCCGTACTCATATTCAGCTTGTTGGCCAAATACGTAGAAACGCCAAAACTCTGTTTTTCGAAAAAGGTAACTATACGCTGAAACATGACTATTTCTTTAAAATCTTAATACCGATACCACAATTTAAGCATTTTTTTTCGTTGCAATAAGTTTTTTTTAATTGCAGCAAGGCTTGCGAATTAAAGGCCGTATGTACTTCCAGTCCGGCTTTACGATATAAGTCTATAACGGCATTTTGTTCGGCAGGCGTATGCTCGAGCAAAGAAAAAGCACGGGTTGTGAGATACGATTGGTCCATAGCCTTGCCGTAGGCGAACAAACAGAGCGAAATGGTATTGATAGAGAAATTGGCCACCGACGATCGGCCAAGCTGGAGGCTCACTTTATCCGCTTTTTTGTTAAAGTGGTAATGTGTTTTCCAGAATGGATTAACGGGCAAATCTTCAAACAATTTTTGGATCGATTGGTCATCTTTGATGGTCAGTATTTTCGAAAAAAGATGATTGCTGCGTATAATCAGCGCCGCAAATTGAGCTAGCCTTAGCGTAGGAAAGTTTTGGGGCCTCATGCGCATAAATTTCCAAAGCGAATTATCAATAGGCATTAATTTATGTTTCTTTTTCAGGAAAAGGTACTCTGTTTTCAGCTGCAGCGGATAAGCTTCGTCAAATGTCTGGTTCAAGAAACCCGCCTGGCCAAAAATCAGGGCTTCTATTTGCAAAGGCTGGTCTTTATACCTGGCCAGCAATTTTTGGGGCAACGATTGCGCCAAGAGTTCCATCGGAACGGCATTGATGTTGAAGCCAAAATTTTTCGCCAACAGCCGGTAAAATGTTTCGTCCCAATTGCCTTGAAGTTCGGCTACCGTGGCATATACCGTTGCCGATTTATACTCAAGCCTTTCTACCAAAACCCTCGACAAAAAACCGTTGATCAGAAATTCGTCGACCTGCGCAAGCTGCTTCTCGCAGGGAAAGCGATTAGCCGAACCAATCAATTGCTGATAATTCTCTAACAGTTTGGCTTGAAAAAGGCCTTTCAGACGCAACACCGGAAGCAAGGTGCCGTCTCGCCTGTAAATCGGCTCATCATCTTCGTACACCACATGCAGGATTACATTTTCATAAGCGTCGTCTAACTGATGCTGGTGGATGAGCCAGTCTGACGACTTTACGTGGATTTCTACATGGCCAACCCAAGTGGTATTCCCAATCAGCAACTTGGCCCTGCTAAAATCGGGACCCGCATTTTTATTGGGCATACCTGTTTCGATAACCAGCAAATCCTCTCCGCTGGACAATTGCAATCGCTGGCTTCCGTACAACCTAAATTGCCAAATAAAATGCAGAAATTCCTCAGGCAGTTTCATACCGAAATTTAACAACTAAATCACAGTAAAACAGCATTTTAGTAAAATTTAACCTTTACTAAAAAACATAAAAATAGATGAGAAAATTATTTTCGAAAGGCAATAAATAAATTACTCGACAAGAAATTTGGCTAGGCAATTATCGGTTTCTTCTTATAGTTTGTAATCACTACACCACTAATAATCAGCACTGTAGCCACCAAGAGATCTATGGTAATTACCTCGTCTAAAACCAGCCAGCCCAAAAACAGGGCAATTACCGTATTAAAGTACGAAAGAATGGAAACCTCGGTAGCACTTACCTTCTTTAGGGCATAATTATAAGCCAAGTAGCCCAAAACCGAACCAAAAACACCTAAGTAGCACACGGCCAAAATACTATTCACTGTCCACAGCCCGGGTTTGATTTCGGAGGAGAAAACAAAGGCAAAGACCCCTTGCACCAAGGCCGAAAAAACAAATTGATAGAAGAGATCCAAAAAGATATTGGAGCTTTTATGGGTATATTTTTTGGTATAAATTGTACCCGATGCCCAGCCTAAAATAGCCATGCCCAGCAACAAAATCCCGGTTTTGTAATCAGGGTCGAGCAAATCGTCAAATCCATCCCTAAAAATAAACGCAACGCCCAGAAAGCCAATGGTTACGCCCAAAAAACCTTTTAAACTAGGTTTCTGCAGCCCGATTACTACACTCCCTAAGAAAACAACGATGGGCGAAAGTGCATTGAGCAAGGAAGCCAATCCGCTGGGCACACTCTGTTCGGCTACGGTGGTCATGCCATTGGCAATAACGATCATGAGCACAGACAAGAGCAATTGCCTTCTGAGCGCAGGCCAGCCTATCCATTTCAGTTCCTTTTTGCGCAGCAGCAGCACCAATAAAATAAGCGAAGCAATGGTTTGGCGTATAGCCGTTACAAACCAAGGCGGAATGGTTTGTACGGCAACGCGAATGCCCAAATAGGTAGTTCCCCAAATAATGGCTACGGCCAATAGGGCAACAATCAATCTGAAATCGGTTTTCGAACTCATAGCAACTGCGCTGCTTCAAGCAGGTGTTCCATTTCCTGTTGCAGCGCCAGGGCTTCGGTCCTTGCGGCTTCGGCAAAATCTTCGCCATTGCTGGCGTAAATAATGCTTCTAGCGGCATTAATCAATAAACCACATTGCTTATTGAGGCCATATTTGCAAACGGCAGCCAAATCTCCGCCCTGTGCGCCTACCCCTGGCACAAGCAAGAAATGATCGGGTGCCAAGCGGCGGATATTTTCAAACTCTTTGGCCTGGGTAGCTCCTACCACATACATCATTTGATCACTATGGGCCCAAGTGGCAGAAGTTTTGATAACCTGTTCGTAAAGCAGGTGTTCGTTGCTTTGTTGGGTCTGAAAATCCTGGCTACCCGGATTAGAGGTAAGCGCCAGCAGAATGACCCATTTATTGGAGTAGTTCAGGAACGGCGAAACAGAATCCTTGCCCATATAAGGTGCTACGGTAATCGAGTCGAAACTCATGGCCGAGCTTTCTTCGTTAAAAAAGGCTTCCGCATACATGGCCGAGGTATTACCGATATCGCCCCGCTTGGCATCGGCAATGGTAAACTGGTTTTTAGGAATATGCTGCCAGGTTTTGACTAAGGTTTCCCATCCCTTTACGCCCCTGCTCTCATAAAATGCCGTATTTGGCTTATAAGCTACGCACAAATCGTGGGTAGCATCAATCAGTTGCTTATTAAACTCCAAAATAGGATCTTCGTATTTTAACAGGTGCTTTGGCAGTTTTTCCAATACCGGATCTAAACCAATGCACAAAAAAGATTTCTTTAGCTGTATCTGCTCAAAAAGTTGTTGTTTGTTCATTTTTAATGGGAAATGGTGCGCAAATATGCCAATTTTCCGGGGCATTTTGAGGCTCAATAGTTTACAATTAGGAAACTATTTATTAACAATTTCAAATTTTTGTTGCAGATTAATTTTCAAATACATACAATTGTGCCATAATTCCAGAAAGTAAATCTGAATATCTCAGAAAAACCTCAATCAAGTTATTCTCCAATAAATGTTTCAAAGGCATTTTTCCGTTGTATTCTTTTGACAAACCCTATTTAAAATTTCTCGACAAACACACATAAATGTTTAATAGAACAGAATTAACTGAAAAGCTAACTGCTGAATTACGTGAGTTAGCGAAAAACGAAGGCATTCAGAATGCAGAAGAGTTGCGCAAGAACGACCTCATCGAACAAATCCTACAGCAACAGGCCAATCAAACAACTGCTAGCGAGCCCACCACTGCAACACCGGTAAAAGAAACCAAACCCAAAGTGGTAAAAGAAAAAGAAAACAAAGGGGCACCAGCCGAAAAACCGGCACGCAAGAGGACCCGCATCGCGGCCAAAGGCGAAGAAGCAGCTTCAGCACAGCCTGAACGCGAAGCTATTACTTTGTTTGACGAGCCGCTTCCGCCAAGACAAGAAGAACAAGTTGTCGAGGCATCCGCAGAACCTATTATTGTAGAAGACCCTGAACGCCTAGAAACCATAGCCGAAAAGCTTCAAAAACAAGCCAAACAAGGCAAAAGAGAACGCATCCCTCGCGAAGAGGTAAACAAGGCCAGCAAAGAAGCCAAGCCACAACAGCCTGCCGGCGAAGAAAAAGCACCAAAAGAGGACAACCGCCCTCCAAAAAACCAAAACAATCCGAATCAAAACAATAATAAGCAACAGCAGAACGAAACCAGCTATTCGAACCTCGATTTCGACAACACCATTACCAACGAAGGTGTTTTAGAAATCATGCCCGATGGCTATGGCTTCTTAAGATCGGCCGATTACAACTACCTCTCATCTCCAGATGATATTTATGTATCGCAATCGCAGATCAAATTGTTCGGCCTGAAAACCGGCGATACCGTAAACGGAAGCATCCGCCCACCCAAAGAAGGCGAGAAATATTTTCCCTTGGTTAAAGTAATCTCCATCAATGGCCGCGTGCCTGCCGATGTGCGCGACCGCGTGCCGTTCGATTACCTAACGCCGCTTTTCCCAACGGAAAAACTCAACCTGTTTACCGATAGCAGCAATTATTCTACCCGCATCATGGATCTTTTTACCCCAATTGGCAAAGGGCAGCGTGGTTTAATTGTAGCGCAACCGAAAACCGGTAAAACCAATTTGCTAAAAGAGGTGGCCAACGCCATTGCCAAAAACCATCCAGAAGTTTATTTGATCATTTTATTGATCGACGAGCGTCCGGAAGAGGTAACCGACATGGCGCGCAGCGTAAGAGCCGAGGTAATTGCCTCTACTTTCGACGAGCCGGCAGAACGCCATGTAAAAATTGCCAATATCGTTTTGGAAAAAGCTAAGCGTTTGGTAGAATGCGGCCACGATGTAGTTATCCTCCTGGATTCCATTACCCGTTTGGCCAGGGCCTACAATACCACGGCGCCGGCTTCGGGCAAAATCCTGTCAGGTGGTGTTGATGCCAATGCCCTGCACAAACCAAAACGTTTCTTTGGCGCGGCACGTAACATCGAAAAAGGTGGTTCATTAACTATTTTGGCTACCGCATTAACCGATACCGGTTCTAAAATGGACGAGGTAATTTTCGAAGAATTTAAAGGTACCGGCAACATGGAGCTTCAATTAGACCGTAAACTGTCTAACAAACGGATCTTCCCTGCCATCGATATTACGGCTTCGAGCACGCGTAGAGACGATTTGTTGCTCGACCGCGAAAGCCTGCAAAGAATTTGGATCTTGCGCAACCACTTGGCCGACATGAACAGCCAGGAAGCCATGGAACTGGTACAGGCCCAAATCAAGGGAACAAAATCTAACGAAGAATTTTTAATGGCCATGAATGGCTAACAAGCGTTGAAAGTTGAAAGTGAAAAGCTTTAACTTTAAACTTTCAACTTTTTACTTTTACACTCCAAATGAAAAAGCATATCCCTAACGCCATTACCTGTGCCAATCTTTTTTCGGGTTGCATCGGCATTGTGTTTGCTTTTAGCGGCGATTTGTTTACCGCGGCCTATTTTGTATTGCTATCGGGCATTTTCGATTTCTTTGATGGCATGGTGGCGCGGTTGCTCAACGTGAAATCGGCCATTGGAAAAGAGCTTGATTCTTTGGCAGACATGGTCAGCTTTGGCTTTTTGCCTGGAGTGGTGATGTTTCAGTTGCTCAAAACCAGCGATTTCAGCTCGGCCTACCTGCCCTACCTGGGTTTCATCATTACGGTATTCTCAGCCCTGCGTTTAGCCAAGTTTAACATAGACGAGAGACAAACCGAAGAATTTATTGGCCTCAACACACCAATGAATACCTTGTTTATTGTTTCTTTACCCTTTATTGCCCAAGATTATCCCGCAGTAATCGGATCGAGCATTTTATTGCTGGCCATAACAGCCATCAACAGCTTTTTGCTGGTTAGCGAAATCAAGATTTTTTCGTTGAAGTTTCAGCAAATGAGCTGGGCAAAGAACAAGTTCAAATTTATTTTCCTGATCCTTTCGGCCGTGCTTATTGCCTTTCTAAGATTTACAGCCGTGCCTTTTGTGCTGGTGCTGTATATTGCGCTTTCTATCTTCCATTTCAGGAGCAGCGCGGCAAAAGAGGGTTAATCGGATTTAAAGTTCTTTTTCGAGTACCGCTTTGGCTTCATCCAATTGCCTATAAAGTATATTGTTGATAAAATCCCTGGCTTGTTCAAAAGCCAATTGCACCCCAGGAATATCAATCAGTTCGCGCGCATTGCGTTCAATATCCTGCATATGGTCGCGTACGTCTTCCCTACCTACGTAATAAAAAGTAGGCTTCATTTTATGCGCACATTCCGATGCCTTTTTCCAATCGGCAGCCCATACTGCTTTTTCAAGCTCCGCCAAATAAACCGGTGTCTGCTTTTTAAAGGCATCGAGCATTTCGATGATGAATTCAGCACTGTTTCCAGACATTTCCCGCAAATAGGAGAGGTCTAAAGGCTCGTTATTTTTGTTAGCATTGATCATTTTCCCAAAGCTAAGAAATTATCTTTACCGACAAAGAATCTTCCAGTTGAGCCAAAATTTCGGTCAGTGTTTGCTGCAATACAGGATGTACAAAATCAGGCGCAATCGCTGCAAGGGGCTGTACCACAAACTTTCTGTGCTGCATTTGCGGATGTGGGATATGAAGTTCGTCGTTGATGTCAACGATTTCGTTTCCGTAAAAAATAATGTCGATATCAATCAGCCTGGCTCCCCATTTTTCATGCCTTACCCGACCCAGTCTTTTTTCGATTTCCAGCACCTTATGCAACAGCGCCAATGGGCTAAGGCCGGTATTTACGGCTAAAGCCATATTCAAAAAACCAGGCTGGTCGGTTTTGCCCCAGGCTTCGGTTTCGTAAATGGCCGACTGCCCTACCACCATGCCCACTTCTTCGGCAATCAGCTTACAGGCTTTTGCTAGATATAATTGCCTATCGCCCAAATTGCTGCCCAGTAACAAATAGGCTTTTTTTACATCTAAACTCATACTTTCCAGTTACATGCTATTTTAAATCGCGCGTGCAAATTTACTATAAGATGCGAATTGGTTTTATATCTTTACAAATTAATATTTATTCTTTTTATGAAAGACTTTTTTAAGTACGTTTTTGCTACGGTTGTAGGCATTGTCATCTCTACCGTCGTGCTGGCTATCATTTTCACGGTGGTTATTTTCGGTGCACTCAGCTCTATAGGCGATGAGAAACCCGTAGAGGTTAAGAACAACTCTGTGCTTTATATCGACCTAGACCAAGCCATTACAGAACGTACGCCAACCAATTCTTTGGCGGGCCTGCCCATTATTGGAGGCAGCGATGTAAAAGGCATTGGGTTCTACGACTTGATCAAAGCCCTTAAAGCGGCCAAAACCGACGATAAAATCGATTGTATTTACCTGAATGTAAGTGCGCCGAATGCAGGCATGGCTACGATGCTCGAAGTTAGGAATGCCCTGCTCGATTTTAAGGAAAGCAAAAAACCGATTATCGCCTACAGCGAAGTTTACAGCCAAGGCGCTTATTACCTCGCTTCGGTGGCCAACAAAGTATACCTCAACCCGCAAGGTGCCCTAGAATTTAAAGGTTTCAGCTCTGAACTGACCTTCTTTAAAGGCGCGTTAGACAAATTGGGCGTTGAGGCACAGATTATCCGTGTGGGCAATTATAAAAGCGCAGTTGAACCATTCATTAACACCAAAATGAGCGATTACAACCGCCAACAGGTTACCGCCTATGTAAACGGACTTTACCAAACCTTTTTGCAAGGTATTTCGCAAACCAGAAAAATAAGCACCGATAGCTTGGCGCTTTTGGCCAACGATTATAAGATACAGCAGCCTAAAGATGCCCTGGCTTATAGAATGGTAGATGGCTTGCGCTATAAAGACGAGGTATTGGATGAGCTTAAAACCATTACCGGCAAAAACAAAAAAGAAAACATTACTTCCATCCCCTTAAATAAATATGCGCAAAAACTGCCTGCATCAACATCGGGCAGCTCAAGCCAGGTTGCCGTCATTTATGCCAATGGCGATATTGTAGGTGGCGAAGGTTCTGATGAGCAAATTGGCTCTGAACGTATCTCGAGGGCCATCAGAAAAGCGCGTTTGGACGACGATATTAAAGCGATTGTTTTACGTGTAAACTCAGGCGGTGGCAGTGCGCTGGCTTCCGACGTGATTTGGCGCGAGATCGTGCTGAGCAAAAAAGTAAAGCCGGTTATTGCTTCTTTTGGCGATGTGGCCGCTTCGGGCGGTTATTACATCGGCTGTGCAGCCGACAGTATTTTTGTGCAGCCCAATACCATTACGGGTTCTATTGGGGTATTTGGCATTATTCCCAACTTCCAAAACCTGCTCAACAATAAGTTGGGTATCACTTTCGATGGAGTTAAAACCGGTCAATATGCCGATATCATGAGCACTAACCGTCCGCTAACGCCTGGCGAACGTTTCATTATCCAAAATGACGTGAACCATGTTTACGACAGCTTTATTACCCGCGTTGCCGATGGCCGCAAAAAAACGAAGGCGCAGGTAGACAGCATTGGCGGCGGGCATGTTTGGACAGGCTCGGATGCCGTAAAAATTGGATTGGCCGATCGCTTAGGCAGTTTTAACGATGCCATTAAGGCCGCGGCCAAAAAAGCCAAGCTTAGCGATTACCAAATTGTTGAGTATCCGGAGAAAATAGACCCTTGGAAATCGTTTATTACCGAAGCCAAAGACAATGCACATGTATATTTTGCCAAGAAGGAATTTGGCGAAAACTACCTGCTTTACAAGCAGATGCAGAAAGCTATTGTAAACTCGGGCATCCAGGCCAGAATGGACTACGAAATCAAAATCAAATAGGTTAAGGCCTATTGATATAGCTTAAGCAATCAAATCTATTTGATCAGTTTCCAATCGGGATCATACGTCAAGTAGGTTTCATTGCTTTTTTTATGGACCGGATGCACGATAACCGCAACACAGCTGTTGTTGACCAATTCAAAGGCAATCCCCTTTTGTACGTCGTCATAAATCGTCAAGGTATCTTTTGTTTTCGTATGCCGGTAGCTATCCAACTTTTGTAAGGCAGGGTAAACATTATGCAACATCGAAAAATCGGACCGCACGCCTAAACCAGCTGCAGTTTTATACAAGGGCGATCTGGTGCGCAATTGCTGTACGCTTTTGGTTCGCATGGTGCTGTCGCTATAGGTGGTGTAAACTGCATAGTTTACAATTGACGAATCGCCTTTGTCGTACCAAATACCCCAGGCTTTGCCCATGGCCGCATCGCCGGCATTGGGTTTGCCCAACAGCTTGGCCACTTCGGTAGCGTCCTGGTTCAGGTGCAGTTCACCGATTTGTTGGCCAGCTATAATCAAAGTACTGCTATCGGTAGCGGTTGCTTCGCTTTGGCTTACCTCGGTAGCTTGCAGCTTAACTTGTTTGTTGCGACAGGCGACTATGGCCAAGGTTGCCAAAATCAATATCCAGTTCAATTTTTTCATCTGCTTAATCGTTTATTTCAACCACATGAAAGCCATCATTCCTCAACAACTCCCTGTTTAGGTTATCAAATTAATAATGGTTTCATCATCCATTAACAAATAAGCAGCTCATTTATGCTTAATCGTATAAAAAGCTTTTCACATTTGCCATTTTACTTTTACTTTTACGCCGATGGAGAACAAACCCATAGCCAGAACACTTCGACTGCTGTCTCAACTGATGGAGCTGCACGAAGAAAATCCCTTTAAAATCAAATCGGTAGCCAATGCGGCTTTCAAGATAGACAAGTTACCCTTTGCCATCGCCCAAAAGCCATTGAACGAGCTGGACAAAATAGACGGCATCGGAAAAAGCATTGCAGGAAAGGTAGTTGAGTTGCTTCAAACAGGTACGCTACAGGAGCTCGAAACGCTTTTGGCACAAACGCCTCCGGGCATTGTAGAAATGCTGGGCATCAAAGGCATCGGCCCAAAAAAAATCGGTATTATCTGGCATGAGCTCCAAATCGAAAACGTTGGCGAGCTTTACTATGCCTGCAACGAGAACAGGTTGGTTGAAGCCAAAGGTTTTGGCCTGAAAACCCAGGAGGAGATCAAAAAAATCATCGAATTTAAGATGGCCGCCAACGGCAAGTTTTTATATGCCCAAGTAGAAGCTGCCGTGTACCAGCTTTTGGCCGACATGGCCGTATGGCTGAACAAAGCCGACCACCATGCCCTACTGAGTGTTGCTGGCGACTTTAGGCGGAATTGCGAAATTATAGAAGAAGTGGTTCTCGTACTGGGCTCTGACGTCATTTCTGAAGAGCAGCTGGCTTCTTTCGAAGGCCTGTCCTTTGCAGCGGTTAGCGATAATGTATTTTCGGCAACTACCGAAGCTGGCCTGCATATCCGTTTGGAAATCGTACCCCACGAAGACTTTTACCTGCAGTATTTTAAGCTTACCGGTAACGAAAGCCATGTAAAAAAAGTACTCGAATTGGCCGGAAATGGCCCATTTGCCAGCGAAGAGGCTATTTATGCCCAAGCAGAGCTAGATTTTATCGCACCCGAACTGAGGGAAGATCTGGGCGAAATAGCATTGGCCCAAAAACACCAGTTGCCTCAACTCATCGAATACAAAGACCTTAAAGGCACCTTGCACAACCACTCTGATTGGAGCGACGGCGTGCATACGCTGGAGGAAATGGCCATTTATTGCAAAGAGAATTTGGGATTGTCTTATTTAGGCATCTGCGACCACTCCAAATCGGCATTCTATGCCAAGGGGCTGAGCGAAGAACGTGTCTGGGCACAGCACCGCCAAATAGACGAGCTGAACCAAAAACTTGCGCCTTTTAAAATCTTTAAGGGCATAGAAAGCGATATCCTGAACGATGGTTCGCTAGATTATAGCGACGACATCCTTAAGACCTTCGATTTCATAGTAGCCTCCGTGCACAGCAACTTGCGCATGGATCGCGACAAGGCAACAGCCCGCCTCATCAAAGCCATCGAAAATCCCTATACCACCATTCTGGGCCATCCTACCGGCAGACTCTTGCTGAGCAGAAAGGGCTACGAAATCGATTATCAGCAAGTAATCGATGCCTGTGCGGCTAACCAGGTAGCCATAGAAATCAATGCCAACCCCTTGCGTTTAGACCTCGATTGGCGCTGGCACCGCTATGCACTCGAGAAAGGGGTACTCTTGTGCATCAATCCCGATGCACACCGCAAGGAAGGCTTCCACGACATGCATTTTGGCACTTTAATTGCCAGAAAAGGAGGCCTGACCGCCTCTAACTGTCTAAATGCGTTCAGCCTAGAACAAATAACTGCATACTTTGAACAAAATGAACCAAAATAACGTTACTAATAATTTATAACTTTATTTTGAGCGCTATAACTATACAAGGAAATCCTTATAATGTCTGAAAAATACATCTTTTGCATGAAATGGGGCAAGCTATATGGCCCCGAATACGTGAATAGACTTCATGCTATGGTAACCAGAAACCTTAGCTATCCTTTTAAGATGGTTTGTTTTACCGACGACGAAACAGGCATTACACCAGAAGTACAGTGTTTTCCAATACCAGCCATGGAATTGCCTGGCGGACTTCCAGAGCGGATGTGGAAAAAGCTCTCTACTTTAAAAGAGGATTTATACGGTTTAAAAGGCACTGCGCTTTTTCTGGACCTTGATATTGTAATTGTAGCACCAATTGATTGTTTTTTCGATTATAAAGGCGAATTCCTCATTATTAAGGATTACAAAAAACAATGGCGCATTACGGGAAACTCATCCGTTTACCGCTTTGAAATTGGCCAGCATGGTTATGTATTTAACGATTTCCTCCAAAATTTCGACGAAATCAGGAAACGCCATCGCAATGAACAGGAATACCTTACCCAAGCCATTTACGACAAAGGGAAACTGGCCTATTGGCCAAAAGAATGGTGCCCAAGCTATAAATACGATTGTGTTTCGAAGTTTCCTTTGGCATTTTGGGTAAAGCCATTCATTCCTAAAGGGGCAAAGATTATCATCTTCCATGGGGAAATCAATCCACATAAAGCGATAAAAGGTGGACGGGGAAAATGGTACCGCTATGTGCAACCGGCGCCTTGGGTAGCCGATTATTGGCGATAAACATTTTAGGAATAATTTCTGTAGTATTTGTTCGTTTAATCATTTAAAATTAAAGATGGGAAAACAGCTACTTTTAATAAGGCATGCTAAATCTGACTGGGGAAATGCGGGTTTGAGGGATTTTGACAGGCCTTTAAACGGCAGAGGTAAAAGCAGCGCCCCAGAAATGGCCGAAAGATTGGTCAAGCAACAGATCGTACCCGAGCTTATAGTGAGCAGCCCTGCATTAAGGGCAATAACTACAGCCCAATATTTCGCCACAGCCTGGCATATCCCCTTGGAAAATATTGAGCTGGAACCTGCCATTTACGAGGCTAGCGTAAAATCGCTATTAAAAGTAATTAACCAACTAGACGATCAATACGATCAAATTGCCCTATTTGGGCACAATCCCGGCTTAACCGATTTGGCCAACTACCTGTGCAACGGACATATCGTAAACATGCCTACAGCTTCTGTTATACGTATTCAATTTCCTTTTGACAGTTGGAAAATGATCAGTAGCAATACCGGCAATGTGCTATTGTTTGATTACCCCAAGAGCTTGGAAGACTAAAATTGGAAAGCTTTTGATTTCACAGCCTGAGGTATTTAAGGTCTAAGTTCAACTAATGCGATTAATCTTCGCGAAATCCCGCGCGTTTGCGTTAACTGAAAACCGCCAACTGATAACTGCTCATTTTTTTGACCACCTAAGAGCGCCTTTTACAACGGCTTTGCGGACTTGTATCGTTAAATAATAACTGAAAGCCCCAAATGGAGCATGCAGCGAAGAATCCGTTGTTTAACAGACCCCTCCTGCCTCCAGCCAAAAGAATGACCTTAGAATTTAAGGTGCTTAACGGTTAAACCGCCATTGATGAGTTGCTTCAGCGAATCGATACCGATTTTTAAGTGGGTTTCTACATAATTGGCAGTTACCGAGCTGTCGCTTTCGCTTGTTTTTACGCCCTCTGGGATCATGGGCTGATCTGAAACCAGCAACAAGGCTCCCGTTGGGATTTTGTTGGCAAAACCAGTAGTAAAAATGGTAGCAGTTTCCATATCAACGGCCATTGCCCTTAGGCTTTTCAGGTATTTTTTGAATTCTTTGTCGTGCTCCCAAACCCTGCGGTTGGTGGTATAACAAGTTCCTGTCCAATAATCCCTAGAATGATCCCTGATGGTGGTCGAAATCGCTTTCTGCAAAGCAAAAGCTGGCAATGCCGGCACCTCGGCTGGCAGGTAATCGTTAGAGGTACCTTCGCCTCTGATGGCTGCGATAGGCAAAATCAGGTCGCCCAGTTGGTTTTTCTTTTTCAAACCGCCGCATTTGCCCAAAAACAGTACCGCCTTTGGCATAATAGCCGTCAACAAATCCATCATGGTTGCCGCCAGCGGACTGCCCATTCCAAAATTGATAATGGTAATGCCATTTGCCGTTACGCTTTGCATCGGCTTGTCTAACCCCATAATCGGAGCATTGTCGTTCCATTCAGAGAACATGGCTAGGTACTTGCTGAAATTGGTCAACAGGATATATTGGCCAAACTCTTCCAAGGGCCGTCCCGTATAACGTGGCAACCAGTTCTTTACAATATCTTCTTTTGATTTTAAACCGGCTTTTACAGGAGTTTCTACCTCTTTTACTTTTTGTGCTTTCTTTACGATCGCTTCATCTTTTTTGACGTCTTTTTCTTCGTTCATCTTTTTATACTCCTTTCTTTAAATTTAAAAATATTATGTTAAAAAAAATCCCGAACAGGTCGGGATTTTTTGATGCGGTTATTATTTTTTTGTTAAGCTATTTTCTTTCATAAGGTATTTTTTTGATCGGCAGCCTGTGGCAACCAGAGGCGAAAACTTATCTTCAATGAGACACTTTGCAAAATGTCTTCGCTATTTAATCTGCAAATATACGAATTTTAGCCGAATATTCAATAATTAAAACAACAAGCGCACCTAAATATGGCTTGTTTACGGTTTACAGCAGGATGAAAAGCCAAACATTTCTTCCCTTAAAACAAAAAATCCCGAACAAGTCGGGATTAATTTTTATGCTGCTTTTAGCTTTTTGAAATCTGCCTTTTCGAATTTTTCGATGGCATAATCCAGGGTAATGTGCAGTTCTTTTACATGTTCATCTGATGGCGTGTCGTACATGGCATCGAGCATGATCGCTTCGCAAATGGAACGCAATCCCCTTGCCCCCAGTTTGTACTCCATAGCCTTCCCTACAATAAAATCGAGCACTTCTTCATCGAAGATCAATTTTACGTTTTCGTAGTCGAACAACTTGGTGTATTGCTTAATCAACGAGTTTTTGGGCTCGGTTAAGATGTTGCGCAAGGCTTCAATATCCAATGGGTTCAGGTGGGTTAGCACCGGCACACGGCCAATCAATTCTGGAATAAGGCCAAAAGCCTTCAAATCTTGCGGCGTAATGTATTTGTACAGGTTTTTCAGGTCCAAATCCTGATCGTCTTTCTTCACCTTGTAACCTACGGCCTGGGTACGCAAGCGATTGGCAATTTTACGTTCAATGCCATCAAAAGCGCCTCCGCAGATAAACAGGATATTATTGGTGTTTACCGGGATCATTTTTTGGTCTGGATGCTTCCTGCCTCCCTGTGGTGGTACATTTACAATGGTACCTTCCAAGATCTTGAGCAAGGCCTGTTGCACGCCTTCTCCCGATACATCGCGGGTAATGGAAGGGTTATCGCTTTTACGGGCAACCTTATCCACCTCGTCGATGTAAACAATGCCCCTTTCGGCGGCAGCCACATCATAATCCGCAGCCTGTAACAGACGGGTTAAAATGCTTTCCACATCTTCGCCTACATAACCTGCTTCGGTTAACACGGTTGCATCAACAATGCAGAAAGGCACATGCAGAATTTTGGCAATGGTTTTAGCCAACAGGGTTTTTCCTGTTCCGGTTTCGCCAACCAGCATGATATTCGATTTTTCGATCTCTACTTCATCTTTCTCCAGCTTTTGGCTCAATCTTTTGTAGTGGTTGTACACCGCTACCGAAAGTACTTTTTTAGCATCATCCTGCCCAATTACATACTGGTCGATGTGTGCTTTTATTTCTGCAGGCTTTAACAAGCTAAACGATTCGTCGAAAGCCTTGTTTTTTCTGCTACCCAACTCTTGGGCCAATAAAACATTGGCCTGCGTTACACATTTGTCGCATATATAGGCGTCTATTCCCTCTATCAGCATTAAGGTTTCCTGCTTCGGAGAGTTACAGAAAGAGCAACGGGAGTCTTTATTTTGCTTAGCCATTTTCCTTTAGTTACAGGTTATCGGTTGCAAGTTATGGCAATTGGCCCACAACTTGCAACCCACAACTCTTTTCTTTATTTTGTTGTGCCCAATACTTCATCAATCATACCAAAACCTTTGGCTTCGTCGGCTTTCATCCAGTAATCGCGGTCTGAAGCTTTCTCTACCCACTCGTAGCTTTGGCCAGAATGTGCTGAAATGATGTCGTAAAGTTCTTTTTTCAATTTTAACATTTCTCTCAGGTTGATCTCCATATCTGAAGCAACACCTTGTGCGCCTCCCGATGGCTGGTGGATCATTACCCTCGAATGATTTAACGCTGCGCGCTTGCCTTTAGCGCCCGCCACCAATAATACTGCTCCCATCGAAGCAGCCATGCCGGTACAAATGGTTGCTACATCAGGTGTAATGTACTGCATGGTGTCGTAAATGCCTAATCCGGCATATACCGAGCCTCCTGGCGAGTTGATGTAGATCTGGATATCGCGATTGGCATCTGTAGATTGCAAAAACAACAGCTGCGCCTGGATGATGTTGGCGTTCTGGTCGTAGATGGCATCACCCAAAAAGATGATACGATCCATCATCAAACGCGAGAACACGTCCATTTGGGCTACGTTCAACTGACGCTCTTCGATAATATAAGGCGTCATCGATTTTGGCGAATTATTGGTAGAGGCAATGAATCTGTCAACGTTTAAACCGTTAATTCTATGGTGCTTAACTGCGTATTTTCTGAATTCTTCTTTATCTATTTTCATGTTGTTGCGTTTAGTGTTTGGCCTTAGGCGATTGGGGGCAACCCGCCTTCCAAACTTGATTTATAATTTTAATAAATATTTCTTGAGGTTGGTTAATTTCCGTGCCAATTTATCTAATTCTTCCAGATAATAGGTTAACCGAATGTCGGAAATTAATTTTCTTCTTGCTAATGCCACTAAAATATTTATGTTCGCAGGCGCAACACGATATACAACGTTCAGAAAATGAGTAAATTACAGACCAGAAGCAGAACCAGAACTTCCTGCAATATCATTAGATATGCTAAGAGCAGCCCATTGGACTGCTCTGCAAATCTATATTTCTTAATTGCTGACAATTGGTCAGCCATCTTAAGCAATTGACCGGTAAATTCTATCGATTACTGCCAAACCTAGTGCGATTGAAATTTAATTGTCCATCATCAAATACGACAACGATACCATAAAATGCTATTCGCCTAGCCTTACGCTTGCCTACTTCAACTCGATAAACTTGTTGTAGGCGATTTCTTTTTCGTTTAATGTAGCTACCGATTTGATGTAGTCGAATACTTTCAATGCCTTTACCTCATCGAAAATACGGTTGGCATTTTCTTTTTCCTGCAAGAAGTTGGCCGTATATTGAGCCAATTGGTCTTCTGGCAATGCCTGAGGGCTGTACATTTTGAATTGTGCATCTAAACGGGCCTTGGCCAATTCAAAAACATCCTTGTATTCGATTTTGATATCGTTGTCTTTAATGATTTTGTTTTCGATCAAAGTCCATTTCAGGTTTTTGGCAAAATCTGCATAACCTTGCTCCAATTCTTCGTCAGAAAGCTTTTCGTTGGTGGCTTTTAACCACTTGCGCAAAAACTCGTCTGGCAATTGCATTTTGCTTTGTTCGGTTAACTGGGTATAGATATCGTTTTGCAATTTACGATCTGCATCCTGTTTGAACATGGCCTCCACTTCTTCGGTAATTTTGGCTGTAAATCCGGCTTCGTCACTCACTACACCTGCACCAAATATTTTATCAAAGAACTCTTGGTTTAAATCGGCTTCTTCAAGACGGTTTACGTTTTTAACCGTTACCTTGAATTTCGACTTCAATTCTTTGGCATCTTCTTCGCTGATATTCAACAATTTGGCAATTACAGCTTCGTTGTTGTCGAAAGTTTTTTGGATGTCAATATCTACTACATCGTCTTTCTTTAGACCAACCAAAGATTTCAGGATCTTTTTATCGGTAACCAAGTCTAAGCGGACAGAACCTGTACTGGTAATGCCACCTTCGAAAACCGAACCGTCAGGTGATAGTTGTGTCAATTCTGCATAAAGCACATCACCTTCTGCCGAAACTTCAGGATTTGACATTTTGCCATAGCTTTTGCGGATGTTTTTGATCCGTGCGGCCAAGGTTTCTTCGTCGGCTTTTACGTTGTAGTGTGTAAATTTATCTTTAGAAGTAACTTCAACATCAACTGCTGGAGCCAAACCTAATTCGTATTTGAATTCGAAAGAATCTGTGTTGTCCCATTTGTACTCGGCATCGTCCATAACCGGCAATGGCTGACCCAAAACTTCAACTTGGTTATCGGTAAGGTGCTTAGAGATGTTCTCGTTCAGCATGTTGTTGATTTCTTCAACCAAAATGCTTTTGCCATACATTCTCTTGATGTGGCCAACTGGAACCATTCCTTTGCGGAAGCCTGGAAGGTTAGCTTTTTTAGCTTGCTCTTTGAGGGCTTTTTCTACTCTTGGATTGTAATCTTCAGGCGCAATGGTAATTTTTACTACTGCATTTAAATCGTCAACTTTTTCCTGTGCGATGTTCATTCTATTCTAGATCTGAGTAATGAGATGCGGGATTTAAGGCTTAACACCTGGCCGGCCCACATCGGTTTATGTTTATTTCTTTACCAATTACCTTTTAAAAATAAAACCGTTTCAGAATTACTCGAAACGGTCTTATCTTTTGGTGCGGAAGAAGGGACTCGAACCCCCACGCCGTGAAGCGCCAGATCCTAAGTCTGGTGCGGCTACCAATTACGCCACTTCCGCAGTTATTTAGGATTTATTTTGGATTGCAAAGATAGCGTTTCCCTTTAATTCTCCAAAAAAATATTAGAATTTATTTTAAAAAAATATCCGAAAATACACACCGTAATGCTTTCTTGCGCACCACAACCACACTAACTCAAAGTGAATTAACCGGTTAGCTTAAAAGCCATGGAAAAGAAAAAGACAAATTCTTTAACCGCTGATTGCTCAATCCGGGCCAAAGCACTGGGCAACATCAGTTAATGATGGCTAAAAACCTGCCAACTGTTGCTGGAAATCGAACAGGTATTGCACAGCCTTAACCAGCCTGCTGCCATACCAGGAGAACATTTCGCCATCTACGAGCAAAACCTTAGCCTGGGGCAAGGCTTCCTGCAGTTCTTCTATATGCTTTTCCTTAAATGGGTAGGGTTCTGACGAAAGCAAAATCAGCTGGCAGTTTAAAGTTTGCAGCTCCTCAAGGGTTAAGGCTGGATAGCGGCTTTGGGAGATGGCGTTGCTGAGGCCGATTTTCCTTAAGATATAGTCGATAAAGGTATTGTTGCCCGCCAACATGTAAGGGTCTTTCCAAATGAGGTAGGCTACGTTTTGATTAATGCCTTTGGCAAGGGCCAGCGCCTGGAGGTCGTTGAAACCGGCATTGATGAGGTGGTTGAGGTAGGCCGCTTCGGGTTCGCGGTTAACGAGCTCCCCTATTTGCCTGATGGTGGCCATGGCATCGTCGAGGTTGTAGATATCGCTCATCCAAACCGGAAATTCTTGCATGAGCAACTCGATTTCGGCCTGGGTATTTTCTTCTTTGTTGCCAATGATGAGGTCGGGCTGCAGGCGCTTGATTTCGTCGATACGCAGTTTTTTAGTGCCTCCTACTTTTGCCCTGGCGGCAAATTTTGCTATCGGATGGATGCAGAACTTGGTTACTCCGATTACTTCTTCATCGAGGCCCAAATCGAACAAGAGCTCGGTTTGGGAAGGCACAATAGAAATAATCCGTTTAGGCGGGTAGTTAATGGTCAGTTCGTTGCCCAGCTGATCGACAAAAGTTCTTTGCATGACACAAAGTTAGCTTATTGGTTTGATTAAGGGGTGGTTAAATTTGCTTCTATTGTGAATTGCATTGCCAATTAGGATTTCATCAACTAAGGCGCCTTAACATATTCAGACCACCTCAGACATCCCACGGCGCCTAAGCAGGATGATGGGCACTTTACTTACGAGACCTTGTTCATTGAAACTACCAACTAATCGCATATTTTAAACCACCTGAGACGCCTAAGAGCGTCTAAGTGTGGCGACGGCATTTTAACGTTGCTAATTTTGCGGGAACTTGTTAATTAAAACTGCCAACTGAAATTGGAAATCGGCTACTCGTATTTAAGCGCATCAACAGGTTTGGCCGTAACGGCATTTTTAACTTGGATGCTTACCGTAAGGACAGTGGTAGCGATAGAAACTCCGAAAGCGATTACAAAAGGCAAAACCGGCAGATCAATTCGATAGGCAAAGCCACTAAGCCAATGGTTGACGGCAATATAGATGAAGGGCCACGAAACCACATTGGCAATAACCATGAGCCAAACGTAGTTTTTGTTGAGCAACAGGAACAGTGTCCGATGATCGGCGCCCAAAACCTTTCTAATGGCAATTTCCTTGGTACGTTGCTTGGTTAAAAACGCAGCTAATGCAAACAGACCAATTAGCGAAAGGGAAATAGACAAAAACGAAAATAGCTTCACCATTTCCTTAAAACGTTCGTGTACCACCAGCACCTTGCTCAAATCGTCTTGAATATAGGTATAACTGAACGGGAAAGCCGGATATTGTCGTTTCCAAACCCCGTTGATGGCGGCTAGTACATTTTTTTGTTTTTGCTGATCGAATTTGACAATGTAGTTTACACCTTGGTTCGGGTAGCCTGTGGCATTGTTATTAGCCGCCGTATAAACCGTTGGCAAAATCCTGGTTTCGAAACCGGCCACCTGTATATCCTTAATTATTCCCACAACCTGTGCCGGCAGGCTATCATTCACGTAAATGAACTTGCCGATCATATGGCCTCCATAGGCTTTTTCAAGGCTTTCGTTTAAGATGACCGTGCCTAGGCTATCCCTGTCTCTTATACACATCTAAAAGGGGGGGGGGGGGGGGGGGGGGGGGGGGGGGGGGGGGGGGGGGGGGGGGG
>NZ_JAELUC010000053.1 GCF_016429155.1 Pedobacter sp. ASV12
CCCCCCCCCCCCCCCCCCCCCCCCCCCCCCCCCCCCCCCCCCCCCCCCCCCCCCCCCCCCCCCCCCCCCCCCCCCCCCCCCCCCCCCCCCCCCCCCCCCCCCCCCCCCCCCCCTTTTCAAGCAGAAGCCGGCATACGCGATCATGAGTACTGTCTCGTGGGCTCGGAGATGTGTATAAGAGACAGGTTTCCGCTTGCTTTGGGCGGTTTTAAGCCAGCTCCCGAAATAGACGTGGCCCACTATAAAAAGTACGATGCCTATTATAGCAAGGCTTTGGTAGGCTATGTCTTGTTTCAGTTTGTGGTAGCTTTGGCCGTTGGCTCTATGTTACTGTTTTTATATCTGAAAATGACCGGAGAAACTGTTGTGGCCGCTGCTGTTTTTACCATTTTGACGCTCTTAAGTTGTGGCGCGCTGCTGGAAGGCAGGGCCTGGCTCAAGTATTTCGAATTTATTCGTCTCATAGTAAGCCTCCTTGGGCTCTACTTATTTAAGGATATGGCTATATTTAATAGTTTAGCTATTGTTTTTACGCTGGTTCAGGCAGGTTCGTTCATCTGGTTCTGCTTTATACAAAACAAAATCATATATGCTCAAGAAACATCTTCAATTTAATTTTGCCTTCATCCTCATCTTCATTGTCCAGCTTTTGGTAGAATCTGACCCGATTACTTCCAAATTGGTTTTGCTTGATTTTCATTATGCTGTAAAGCCGCTCATTACCATTTCGTTGCTGCTGTTTCTGGTTTACCACACCCAGCTTAAGGGCCGTTTTGTCAAGCGTGTATTTGGCGGTTTGTTGTTTGGCTTGTTCGGCGATTGCTTTTTGATGTTCCAAACCGCTCATCCTTCATTTTTTTTGTTGGGCTTGGCTTCTTTCCTCGTTGGGCATCTGTTATACATTACGGCATTTTACCTCGATTATATTTGGAATTCGCGCATTCAAAAGGGCTATACGCGTTGGGCGCTGGTTATTTTTGGCGTATTCTGTATTGTATTTTATATTTATTTGCGCCCTTATTTGGCCGACATGAAAATACCGGTAATGGTTTATGCCTTTGTGATTTCGCTGATGGGCATTATGGCCGCCAATCGCAAAGGGAGGGTAAATACCTTGAGTTTCAAGCTGGTGATGTGGGGTGCTGTACTGTTTATTATTTCTGACGCGATATTGGCCTATAATCGCTTTGTACATCCTTTCGAAACTTCTGGCCTCTGGATAATGTCGACCTACATGCTGGCGCAATACCTTATTACGATGGGCACCGTAGAGCGAAAGATGAAGAAGAAATCGGCGATGTAATGTTTAAAATCAGTGTTTTTCCCGGTCCAGAATAGTGAAAATCTGTACCAGGCGTTCTCCCTTTTCATCAACCAACGTAAGCGTATGTTTGCCCGGAGCAGGATTTAAGGCCATTTGGTGGAAAGATTGGGTGGTGCCGACGTAGTTCTCGTCGATGTGCCAATAGATTTTTGTTTTTGGATTACGGTGGGCCACATTGAAGATAACCTTGCCCCGTGTGCCATCCAGCTCTACCGGGATATAGACCACTGCATTGTTCTTGGGATAAATCATATCCATCGGCAATTGATTGCTCGGTTCGTCGCAACCTGGTTTAAAGGGGGGCAAAGGCTTGTAATCGCTGTTTTTGATCTTGTAGTAATACTCCATGGCCGGAGGCAATACAAACCATTTCGCATGTTGCATTTGTGCGGGGCTTTCGCATTTGTCGGTTACACGGTAAGTACCGGTTGCATCGAGGTGAACAAGTTGGTGGTAAGGGCATATCCTGGTTTTTTCTCCAGCAAAAGGCACCATGTCGCTTATTTTTTCGGGACAGTTTTCGCCTGCCTTAAAGCCGCTTTGTTTGCATACCGCAATTTTCTTGAGCTTGGTTTTTGGGGTTTGAAACCAGTTAGCGTTGGGCAAGAGCCGAAAAATATCGAAAAGGACGGGAGCCGCTGCTTCAATACCCATTAAGCCAGGCCTGCCTTCGCCATCGGCATTGCCTACCCATACACAAACCACATAATCTGGAGTTAAGCCAATGGCCCAAGCATCCCGAAAGCCAAAGCTGGTCCCGGTTTTCCAGGCTATCCGTTGCGATGAGGAGAACTGTTCCCACAAACCTTCGTCGCCAGGACGCATCACTTCTTCCATGGCATTAAAAGTGGCCCAAATGGCTCCGTGGTCTAGTACCGAATTTGGTTCCAGTTGCCCCTTATCGATGGTTTGCTCCTTGTTTTTAACATAAGAAGGGGCATCATAATCATGAGGATTATACCGGCCTTGGTATTCGTTAAAGTGGTTAAGCGTACGGGCCATGCCCATATAACTTCTGGCCAAATCCCACAAGGTTACTTCGCTGCCCCCTAAAATAAGCGATAAACCATAATGATCGGCAGGTTTGTTGAGTGTGCTAAAATGCAGTTTTTTGAGTTGGTCGTAAAAGCGCTCGTACTTATACTGCTGCAACATTTTTACCGCCGGAATATTGAGCGATCTGCTTAGGGCCTTGTCGGCCGCAATGGCGCCATCGTAGCCCAAATCGTAATTTTGAGGCGTGTAGCCTGCAATTTGCGTAGGAATGTCGGCTACCAGCGAATGAGGTAGTAGCAAGCCATCGCTCAGCATGCTGGCATAAAGCAGGGGCTTGAGCGTACTCCCTGGACTTCGAGGTGCCTTGATCATATCCACATGGCTTTCGAGCTCCTTGTTTTCGGGCTGGTAGTTGTTGCCCACATAGCTCATTACCTTGGCATTTTTTACATCGAGCACCAAGGCTGCTATGTTATTGATCCCGTTGGCTTTGTATCTGTTGTTGTATCTTTTAAGTAATTCGTTTACTTTAAGTTGTAAATCGTAATTTAAAGTTGAACTTAATTTGGTAGAAGGCAATTTTAAAGTTCTTCTTTCCGCTTTAAAACGGTTAAGCAGGTGTGGCGCATACTGAGGTAAAGGCAGTGGTTGCGTTGGGATGGGTTCTGCTTTGGAAAGATTGGCCGTAGCCCGATCTATGTAATTCAAGGTTACCAATTTATCCAGTAAATCGTTTCTTTTTTTGATGAGCTTATGGGCGTTCTTGCCGGGGCGTACCAGCGATGGGCTGTTGGGCAGCACGGCTAAGGTAGCCATTTCGCCCCACGAGAGGTCTCTTGCTTTTCGGCCATAATATCGCCAGCTGGCGGCTTCCAAGCCAACCACATTGCTGCCAAAAGGGGCATTGGCGGCATAGAGCCCCAAGATCTCTTTTTTAGAATGGCCAAGTTCCAAACGCATGGCCAAATACATCTCGATCAGCTTTTGCCAAATGCTACGGTTTTGTTTGCGCGATAAGCGGATGACTTGCATGCTAATGGTGCTGCCACCACTGACTACGCTGCCCGATTGCAGGTTTTGTTTCATGGCACGACCCATAGCCACCGGATCTACACCAAAATGCATTAAAAAGCGCTGGTCTTCGAAAGCGGTTAGGCATTTGGCAAATTTATCAGGCACCGAATCGGCCACTGGAAAGCGCCATTGCCCATCGCTTGCAATCGATGCACTGAGCAATTCGCCGTTACTGGCCTCTACTACATAAGAGGTAGGGCTTCTGAACAATTGTTTGGGCCAAGCCAACAGAAAAACCAGTACACCTAAAAGGCAAATGCCATCGCTAATTAGAAATGCTTTGGGTATTCTGATCATTTTTTATACGCAAAGGGGTAACATTTTGTGGTAATGCTTGATGTATATCAAAATCAAGGTTATGGAAAAAATTGTTACTTTTTTAAGGTTTGCAGCGGGGTTTGTTCGTTTTTTGATGATTAATATTTGGCCGAGGCTCTAGGTGTTAGTTTGCAGTTATAAGTCAATAGTCCATAGTCAATTTAGCTATGACCATGGACCATCGACTAAAAACTATTTGATAACCTGCACCCATTTGCCGGCCACTGTAGCACTGATGTTGTTGTTGTACATTGCTTCGCATTGTACGGCCGACAGGTAGTATTTGCCCAAATATGAAGCATTGAGCAATACTTTATAGGTGAGGGTTTCATTTTCTCGGAGGTTAAAATAAGTGAATACGCGATCATCCCTAATGTCTCGATAGGTATATGGCGACGAAGCCAGTATACTTTCGTTGTCGTTTAAACGGGTATTGATAATTTCCCATCCTGAAGGGAAAATCTGCGTCAGCGCCATTTGTTCGTAATAACCCATTTTGCCAGGGTTTTTGATGGTTACTTCGGCATAAAAATCGGTTCCCTGCTTCAACACGCTTGGATCGAGGATTTGGCCTCTCAAGGTTTTGTAGCTTACTGACAAGCCCAGGGCATCGGGATTGTTTGGCAGGAAGCTGTTTTGGCCAGCCGCTGGTTGCCCCTGCAGCACCAAACGCACAAACAACACGTTGCTGCCGGTGTTGGTAATGCTCACCTTGTTGTTTTTAAAGCCCAGCTGACTACTGTTCAGGTATTGTTCGCTGTTTACGTTTCCGTTTTGGCCATCGATTACATAATTGTATTGCAACTTGTTTGCACTGCTATTTTGGCCACAGAATTTGGCAATGGCTAATAAGCTATAGGCCGTGGTTTGCGTACTGTACCAGGTATCTCTGCCCAAACGAGCCGCAACGCTTTGCAGCAATTGGCCGGCTTTTACCTTTTGGCCCATCAGGGTCAGTGTTTCCATAATCATGGCCTCATCCCTCAATTCAGAGCCGTAAGTGCCACCCAGTTGGTTATAAGGCTCTACAGTTAAAGCTAAACCTTTAACCAGGGCATTGGCAGCCGCACTTTGGCCTGCCAATTGATAAGCCGCTGCCAATCGCCATTTAGCGCTTACCGATAGGTATTCAAAAGCCCTTAACCGGTTCATGGCGGCCATTTCTGGTTTTTTAGCCAAGGCCAGCACGTATAAGCGGTAGGCTTGGCTTAAATCGCCACCATAAAAGTTGTTGCTATTAGGTACCCAGTTATTGGCTTTGCTTTTTTGGTAGCGGATCAGTTCGTCGAGCAGACCAACCGGTAGGGTATAGCCTGCGTTCTGGGCTTCTACCAAGAAATGTCCGGCATAATTGGTTCCCCATTCATCAGCCGATCCTTCGCCCGGCCAATAGCTTAAGCCACCTTCTGTGGTTTGGAAACCTTTTAAACGGTTAATGCCCGATTTGATATTTCGTTCAACCTCGGCTTTTTTCTGATTGCTCAATGGCGTAAGCTTATCGAGCATTAATTGTGGGAAAATACCTGAGGTGGTCTGTTCTACGCAACCATGCGGATATTGGATCAAATAACCCAGGCGTTTGTTCAGGTTGATTGGCGGAATTGAAGATACTTCAACCGTGCCAGAATTGGTGCCAGCCATGCCGATTGGACTATATGCGGTTTTCCAGGTTTGTTTAGGCTGCAGGGTAGCCGCTATGACATTGCTTACATAAGGATTTGGATTGCGTACATCCATTTCTACGTCGTAAATGGTCTTTTCGGCACCGCTTTGTGCTACGATTTTCACTTTAGCCACGCCAACGGCATCAGGGGCAGTTACCTGAAAATAAGCCATTTGCTCGCCGGCCTGTTTAAAGCTTAGCTGCTGTGTTTTAGCGCCATTAACCAACAGTTGCCCGCTCTGCAATGCAACACTTACGTTTTTGAGGTTATTGTTGGTGGCAAAAATGTTGACCGGCAAAGTAAAGCTTTCGCCCGGACCAATTACTCTTGGCAGCGTGGCCAATACCATTAACGGTTTTTTCACCTCAACGCTTTTCTCTGCATAGCCATAAGCACCTTCTTGGGCCGCAACAACCATGGCCCTAACGGCACCAATGTATTGGGGCAAGGTAAATTTATGGGTTTTGCTTTCGCCTTTGCCGAGTTTGTACGGCCCCATAAATTTAACGACAGGTTTAAAACGGTTTGCTTTTGCTGGATTAAGGTTCCTGTTCACGCTGCCGTCGCCACCAATGCTCAAAATACGTTCAAGATTACCTCCCCAGGCACCCAATACCTGATCAAACAAATCCCATGTTTTAACGCCCAAACCTTCTCTGGCGTAAAAAATGCGATGTGGATCTGGCGTTTTAAAACGGGTAAGGTCTAGCAGGCCTTCATCAACCAAGGCAATGGTATAGGTCATTGCTTTTCCTTTTTCTTCGGCAACGGTAATGCTGCTTTCTACTTCTGGTTTTAGGGTAGCCGGCATTTTGATGACCGGTTTCAATATGGTTTCCGGATCTTCAATGCTTAACGGAATGGCACCGTACATCCTGATCGGCAAATCGTTTAAGGTTTGCGCATGGGGCTGCAAAAGGGTTACGTTGGCAAATACGTTGGGCGCCATGTTCTTTTCGGCCTTGAACTTGAATTGGGTTTGGCCCTTTTGGGTGTCAATCCAATAGGTTTTAAGCACACGGCTGCCATTTTCTATTGAAATCAAGGCTCGTCCATTTTCTCCGGTAGGGATGGTGAGCACCACCTCTTCGCCTACATTAAATTTTTCTTTGTTGGCCGTAAACGAAAGCATAGAGGCTTCGGTAGGGTTGTTGGCCTGTTCGCGTTGTGCCCAGCCCGGCCAATCTATATACACAGATTTGCCGGTGGTATGGCCTCCAAAGCCATCGCGTACCAAAATGAGGTAACGGCCCCATTCGGGCTCATTAATGCGCAGGGTCCAAGAGCCTTTGCCATTATAAAGCATAACCGATTGCTTTTGAACCAGTTTGTTGTATTGGTTTTGCGTAAAATTGGCATAACTTTCCTGATTGTCTTGTTCCCACCACCAGCGCCATTGCACTTTGTACAGTTCTACTTCAACGGTTTTGCTGCCGGTCATTAAACGGCCATTGCGGTCAACATTTACCAATTCTATTTTATGGTCTTGCCCTGTTACCAGCATGCCACTCAGGCGATCGCCTTTTGGTGTTTTTACGCCTAAATAATTGTCGTAAACATGGTAAGGGATGCTAAAATTGTCGATGCTGAAATTACCGCCCGGCTCAAATACCTTGGTGGTGAAATTAGCCCTTAACATACCTGGAGCAGTATTATTTTCGCTTAAATTGGTATTAACGGTGGCCATGCCATTGGCATTTAGGGTGCCTTCGAAAATGGTTTTTACCTGCGACTGGAAGTTGATGGTGGGATTGTCAAAGCTGTAATCGTCAAAACCCTTAAACTTGGTCTGCATGGTATTCAGGTTTACATCTACCTTGGCTTTGAGGTTTTGTGCCGGGGTACCAAAAAGCCATTTGGCCGAAAGGGTAGTGGCCGATGAGGCGCCATTGCCCAAATAGGTTTTCCCGGCTAAATCGAAGTTGATTTTTAAGCGGTTAGGCATAATGGTTTCGATCTTGATGGTTTTAGAGAACGAAGCACCACCCACCTTCACCTTGGCCAGCCAATTGCCTGTTGGCGCCGTACTTTCGGTCGCGGTTTTAAAGGTATAAAAACCGTTTAGTGCCTGAGCGCTTACCATTTTTTTGGATAGCTGGCCTTTCGGATTATAAAACTCGAAAGTAACCGGATAATTTTCGGGCAGTTTTTTCAGTTTGTCTTCCAAGATAAAGGATAGGTAAAGACTGTCGCCCGGACGCCAAACACCCCGTTCTCCGTAAATGAAGCCCTTGATGCCTTCCTGCACCACATCGCCACCCACATTGAAGCGGCTCAAAGGCAACGAGTTGCCGTCATCCAGCTTTAAGTAGCCTCTTTCTTTGCCGTTCTTGGCAATCAAGAGGAAAGGCTTACGTTTAAGGTTGAAGGTAGCCCAACCGTCTCCATCGGTTTTTACCGTGGTCAATACCTGTCTTTGGTAATCCAATAATTCTATATCGACACCACTTAAAGGCTTTGCGGTAAGCAGATCGGTTGCCACCACCAGCATGCTGTTGTCGTTGCCACGTTTGGCAATCAGCCCAATATTCGAGGCCAAGAGGTTTCTGCTGGCCCAGCGTTCGTTGGTATAATAAGAAGGCGTGCAGGGATTGTTGCGATCGTCCCAACGGTAGTGATTGGGATAGTAGCTGTTGTAGCGCTCCCAAAATTCGTCGTCTTCATCTATTTTTTCTCCATAGCTGCCATAGTCTTCGTCGCCTTCGTCACCATCGGCAACCTTGGTTTCGTCAGCTTTGCAGTCGTAAACGTTGTAAGCCTGTCTAAAGCCAATGGTTACGCGGTACATGGCACCCGGCTCGGTTCTGATGAGCTTGTCGAGGTCGAGCGTAAAACGTGTTTTTTTGTGCAGGTTAATGGCCTTGTCTTCGTCTAGGCGAATGGTTTTTTGAACTACCGGTTTGGCCACCCGACGGAGCTCATTGCCTTCTTTGTAATTGTTTACCTGGAAAAACTGCGGAATGTTGTCTTCATAGATCTTGATAATGGTTACATCAACCGCCTTCAGGTTAACGGCTTCGAAAGGCAATACCAATTTGCCCGAATTAGGCAGTATGGTTCCAGTACCTGCTATGGTAACCGAAGGCTGCTTGTTTTCGAAGATGATATTGGCCGTTTTGGCACT
Organism: Pedobacter sp. ASV12; assembly: GCF_016429155.1. Taxonomy (GTDB): domain Bacteria; phylum Bacteroidota; class Bacteroidia; order Sphingobacteriales; family Sphingobacteriaceae; genus Pedobacter. The sequence continues at coordinate 8,501 of NZ_JAELUC010000053.1, forward strand.
TTGCAATGTTTTGCCTTCAATATTGGTGATACCCGTATTAACTGTAACGTTGTAATTGCCCTGCAGTTCGTCGGGTGCATAAACTTTGATCTGACTGCCGTCTATCGTAAAACGAAGGTCTTGCAGGGCTCCCAAAGTAATCAATCCGTTAAGATCCTGACCCACGTTTACCGGTTCGGCACATTGAATCAAGGCATAATCTTCCGAACCCTGAATGGCTTTGATATCGAGTACCTTGAAAACGTTTTTGGCAGGCACCATGATTTTTGCTTCGCCATTATTGTCTGATGCCCCAATGGCATCGCCATTCCATTTGAGCAGGAGTGCCAGTTCGCTGCTTCCTTTTTTAATGCTGTCGATGGTAAAGGTAGATTGGTGCTTTTCTGGGTTATGTTGCCATTTAACTTTGAGTTTTTGCGCAAAGTCAATACTTAGGGCCTGTTCAATGCTCTGTTGTTCTTCTACATCGGCGGTATTTACCTCGCCGCTCAGTTTCATGTAGGCCAAAGAGGTATTGTTTTGCGATACCAAGCCATTTTGGCTCAGGCTAAGTCCCGGTTTGATCACCTTAAAGTCGAAGTCGAAATCTTCGAGGCCCTTTTCTGTAGTGGTAATTTTATCGAGGTGTAAGGTGGCCTCGTATTTTTGATCGGGCTTGAGCGCTTCGCTAGGTCTGAATTCGATGGTTTGGGCATCAATCCAATAGGTTTTTCCCTTAATGCTTGGCGAAAAATCGACCAATTCGCGTTCGTCGGGCTTGCCCAGGTCGGTCAGGTTCTTGACGGCGCTGGCCAAGTGCACGCGGATAAAGCTCTTTTTAGAAATCGTACCCGAAGTATAAGATTCGATGTACTTGGCATAAGCCTGGTTGTCCTGATGCTTTTTCTTTTTAAAGATCAAAAAGGCTGCCGCGGCCGCAATGGCCACCAGCAGGCCGATAAGAATATACTTTTTTGAAGCTGAAGCGATGGGTTTTCCGGTATTTTCCATACATAAATTGTGGGTGATGCATGAAAATTAGCGAAAAAGCTTTGTAGAGAAGAATTTATTTATCAACGATTCTCCAGTTTTCAGTCCTGACTACAAAAGGATAAAAATAGCTGTCCTTTCCAGGAAGAATAACGAAGTAATCTTTGCAGGAGAAAGGGCTTCTTTGCGCGGCACGACAAACCTTCTAATTTATCAATAAATTACTTGATCATTACTCCGGGTTTGTTCAATAGGGGAATACGGATGAGGTTGTTATCGATGATGCTTTCGGGAAGGAAGATGAACTTTTTATCAAAAATGTCTTTTCCGATATAATAGCTGAGCCAGTATTCGTTGGTTAAGCCAAACACGGCCGGATCAATAGCTTCAACCGCGGCATACGACTGCGGAGCCAAATCGCCTATAAAATGTCTTAGCAACGATGTTTTGACTTGCTTGCCGTCTTTCTCACCATAACCTTTGGAGGTAATGAGCACGTTGGTAATGGGTTCTTTTTTGAAATTGACCAAATACACGTTCCAGTTTTTTACCTCTGGCGTTTCGCCCATCAACACCACGGCGATGGCTACATCTTCAACAATATTTTCTGGCAGGTCTTTTTTCAATGTGCTAATGTCTTAAGGTTGGAAAGTCGTTATGTTTATTTCTAACCCGTAACTCGTTAACCGTAAACTTTTACTTCTTCTTTGCTACCGCTTTCTTTTTGGCTGGTGCTTTTTTCTTTTTGGGTTCAAAAGCATCGGGTACTTGAGCAACGATCAGTTTTTTAACGTCATCCAAAGAGATAGCAGCCAATTCCTCGGCAGTGTATTTTTGCTTGGTGGCCGGATTGTTCCCCAGTTTCAGCATTTCCTTGCCAAAACGGATAAATGGTCCCCAGCGACCGTTTTCGATGGCTATTTTCTCTTCTGTCCATTGCTGGATAAAACGGTTGTTCTCTTTTTCTATCTTTTTGCTAATCAGCTCTTCGATGTCGCGCTGCGAAAGGTTTTCAAAATTATAGGCGCGCGGTACATTGATAAACAGGTCGTTCCATTTAATAAATGGCCCGAAACGGCCTGTGCCCTTGGTTACCGGCATATTTTGGTATTGGGCAACCGGTGCATCGGCAGTCATTTTTTCCTGGATAATTTCAATAGCCCTGTCCATATCAACGCTTAACGGATCTTCGTTTTTAGGGATCGAAATAAAGGCATCGCCCCATTTTACGTAAGGACCAAATCGGCCTACACCCACCGAAACTTCCTTGCCTTGGTAATCGTCAAGCTGGAACGGCAGTTTAAATTGGTCTAAAGCTTCTTCAAGCGTAACGGTTCCTACCGACTGCGACTTTAACAGGCTGGCATAGCGTGGCTTGTCGTTTTCGTCGTCGGTTAAGTCGCCAATTTGTACCAGAGGTCCATAACGGCCCACTTTGGCATATACGTTTTTGCCCGAAACCGGATCAACGCCCAATAAACGTTCGCCATTGGCACGGTCGGCCGTTTCTAGGGTGGTTTCTACTTCGGTGTGGAAAGGCTGGTAAAAAGAATGCAACATTTTGGTCCATTCTTGCAGGCCTTGCGCAATCTCGTCAAACTGCTTTTCTACTTTGGCCGTAAAGTTAAAATCGACAATTCCCTTAAAATGTTCTACCAGGAAGTCGTTTACTACTTCGCCGATATCGGTAGGGAAGAGCTTAGCCTTTTCGGCTCCGGTAACTTCGGTTTTGGTTTGCTTGCTGATGTGGCCATCGGCCAATACCATACTTACGAAATTGCGTTTTTTGCCATCGCGGTCTTCTTTTACCACATAGCCACGGTTTTGGATGGTCGAAATGGTTGGGGCATAGGTAGAAGGTCGGCCAATGCCTAATTCTTCCAGTTTTTTAACCAAACTGGCTTCTGTATACCTGGCTGGAGGCCTTGAAAAACGCTCAACGGCAGCCATTTCCTTGAGCAATAGCGTTTGGCCTTTTGTTAAGGGTGGCAACAAGTTGTTGTCGTCGTTATCATCTTCCTCTTCGTCGGTTGATTCGAGGTATACTTTTAAGAAGCCATCAAATTTCAATACTTCGCCCTCGGCAATCAGTTCTTCTTTGCGGGTATTGATATGGATATTAGCTGTTGTTTTTTCAAATATGGCTTCGCTCATCTGCGAAGCGATGGCACGTTTCCAAATCAGTTCGTACAAACGTTTTTCGGCATTGTCGCTCCCGGCAGTATGCTGGTTAAAGTAAGTAGGACGGATGGCCTCGTGCGCTTCTTGGGCGCCGGCTGTTTTGGTTTTGTAAACCCTTGGCTGGTGGTATTGCTGGCCATAAGCCGATTTGATTTCGGCGGCAGCGGCAGCGATGGCGGTTTCAGAAAGGTTAACCGAATCGGTACGCATATAAGTGATTTTACCGCTTTCGTAAAGTTTCTGTGCAATTTGCATGGTTCTGGCTACCGAATAGCCCAGCTTTCTGGAAGCTTCCTGTTGCAGGGTAGAAGTGGTAAATGGCGCCGCCGGATTTCTTTTGGCAGGTCTTACCTCCAAGTTGCTTACCGAGAAATTGGCACTTGCGCAATCCTGCAGGAATTTTTCGGCATCTGCTGCCTTTTCAAAACGTTGTGGCAATTCTGCCTTTACAATTTCGCGGCCTTTACCGGTGCTCAATTGGGCCGTAATTTTAAAAGCAGTCGTGGCATTGAATTGGTTAACTTCGCGTTCGCGGTCTACAATTAAGCGTACCGCCACCGATTGTACCCGGCCGGCAGACAAAGCTGGTTTTACTTTTTTCCATAATACTGGCGAAAGCTCAAAGCCTACCAAACGATCTAAAACGCGGCGTGCCTGCTGGGCATGCACCAGGTTATAATCAATGGTTCGCGGGGTTTCTATGGCCTTTAAAATGGCAGGTTTGGTAATCTCATGGAAAACGATACGCTTAGTATTGGCTTCTTTCAAGCCTAATGTTTCGAACAAATGCCAGGAAATGGCTTCTCCTTCGCGGTCTTCATCGGACGCGAGCCATACCATTTCGGCCTCCTTAGCTAGTTTTTTGAGTTCGGTAACCACCTGCTTTTTATCGGCAGGTACCTCGTAGGTCTGCGAAAAGTCATTGCTGATGTCTATTCCCATATCACCTTTTACGAGGTCACGGATATGGCCGTAACTAGATTTCACTAAAAAATCTTTTCCTAAATACCCTTCTATGGTTTTAGCTTTTGCAGGTGACTCGACGATCAGTAAATTTTTTGCCATTCAGAACGCTTTTGCTGCAAATAAAACTATAAATTAAGCTAAATTCAAAATTGGCACCGTATTTATTTTAAAATTAACAAGGCCATGCAAATGGCTAACTCCCTCTTTTTGATGAGGTATGGACGGTTTTAGACAGGTTATTTCACGGCTAAAAAAAATAATTTTATTTACTTCCTGATGGCGTATAGTGTACGGCATATTGCATATGGCGTTTTGGCTGATTAGGCTTTTACCGGTTAAGACCACGTTATTTGTTTATTCTTAGATTTTCTGAGGCGCACAAGCGGTTTTTTAAAACCATGAAGGCATTAAGGGCATGAAGATGTTGTTATTTGCCTTAAAGATTATCTGGTTTAAGCCACTGTAAATTTTCTTGACGTTTCGATTATTCAAGCCAACCAATTTGTTCTTATCTTCGTATATACTCAAAAAAATAAAACCATGATCAATACCTTATTACTCCTCATCAGTTTGTGGGTTGCACCAAAGCCGCCTCAAACCATCTACGACTTTTCTTTCAAAACATTAGATGGTAAAACCGTTAAGCTTTCAAAATTTAAAGGCAAGAAGATTCTTATAGTAAATACAGCTTCCAAGTGCGGTTATACCCCACAGTACGAAGACCTTGAAAAACTACATCAAGAATATGGCAAGGATGTAGTGCTGATTGGCTTTCCGGCAGGTAATTTTGGCGGACAGGAATTAGACAACAATGCGGCCATTAAAGAATTCTGTACCGGAACTTACAAAACCACTTTCCTGCTGGCCGAAAAGAGCAGCGTAAAAGGCAACGACATTACACCTTTGTTCAAATATTTGACTACACAGGAAAATCCAGATTTTACGGGAGATATCAAATGGAATTTTGAGAAATTCCTGATCAATGAAAAAGGCCAATTAGTGCATCGCTACCGTTCGGCGGTAAAGCCTTTGGATCCTGCAATTACCAAAAACCTGTAAGCAGGTAAAAGAGCAGATGGAAAACGTAAGATGGATTGGTTTCCGACTTACGTTTTCCATTTTTTATGCTTTAATTTTTCTCGAGGATAAATCTCCAAAAAGCCGCACTTAAAATAGCGCCCAAAATAGGTGCGGCAATAAACAGCCACAATTGGCTCATGGCTTGTCCGCCAACCAAAACACCCGGGCCAATGCTACGGGCAGGATTTACCGATACACCCGTAATCGGAATGCCTACAATGTGGATAAGTACCAAGCTGAGCCCAATGGCCAAACCTGCAAAGCCTCCGTTGATGTTTTTGGTAGATGTAGCACCAAATATCACCAAGAGGAAAATGAAGGTGAATACGGTTTCGGCAATAAAGCCCGATACCAGGTTGTAGTGCTGTGGAGAGAGTTCGGCATATCCATTCTGGCCGAGCCCGGCAGCGAGCGAATACTCTGCTTTGCCCGAAGCGATAAAGAACAGGATACTTGCACCGGCAATGGCACCAAGCACCTGGGCAATAATGTAATAGATGGCTTCTGATGCCTTCATACGGCCTGCTACCACCATGCCGATAGAAATAGCCGGATTGATGTGGCAGCCGGAAATGTGTCCAATGGCATAAGCCATCGCCACCACCGAAAGTCCAAAGGCAAAGGAGATACCCAACAGACCTACTCCAGTTGTTCCATTAGCCCCCGCAATAACCGCACTCCCGCAACCCATTAACACTAAAACCAAGGTGCCGACAAATTCGGCACCAAATTTTGAGAATTTACTTGTTTCCATATAATTGTAGTTTAATTTAAATGCGAAAAAATTATATAGGGACGACTAATATTAAATTAAATATATATAAATAATTTGCTACTTGTATCCAAAAGAAAGTTAATTTAAAAGCCTTAGTTTTGATGATGAATTTGTATCCCGTACTCTTTATAGCGCTGGTACTGTTATTGGCCTTTTATTTTATTCTTCGCCGGAAGAAAACAACACCGGTTACTTTGTCCGCTTCCGATCTCGGGCTGCTCGATATGCATGTTGTCTATTATCGGCACCTTGACCAGGCAAAGAAAAAACTATTTGTTCAAAAAATAGCCGATTTCTTGGCTTCGGTAAAAATAGAAGGTGTTGGGGTAGAAGTTGAACCTTTAGACCGCCTTTTGGTGGCTAGTAGTGCCGTAATCCCGATTTTTGGTTTCGACAATTGGGCCTATGGCAACTTAGGCAGCGTAGTGCTTTACCCTGATACCTTTAACGAAGACTTTGCTTTTGAAGGTGGGAAACGCAATATTTTGGGCATGGTGGGAACTGGCTACATGAACGGACAGATGATCTTATCGAAAAGTGCCTTGCGGCACGGATTTTCGGCCAGCGCGGGCAAATCGAATACCGGTATCCACGAATTTGTGCACCTGCTGGATAAATCTGATGGCGCTACCGATGGCATTCCACAAAATTTGATGGCACATGAATACACCATTCCCTGGCTTAAAATGATGCATGAAGAAATCGGTCGAATCAATAAAGACCAATCGGATATTGATCCCTATGCCATGACCAACGAGGCCGAGTTTTTTGCCGTAGCTTCAGAATATTTTTTCGAACAGCCAGAAATACTTAAAGAGCATCATCCTGGTCTGTATGAACAATTGAGCCGGATATTTGCACAACATCCGGCTGGTTAAGGTTTAAAGGTCTGCTAAATAGATAGGTCCAAAGATGGCCTGCTGGTTGCCTGAACTATCTGAATACCTGATTTTTAACCCGGTTACTTTGTACGTTCCCGTAGTTGGCGTATTGGGAGTTAAGCTGCTATATAAAAAGGCAGTTACCGTAACGCTCGGATCGCTGGAAGTGATGTCGACGATTTCGTTGGTTACGTTGTCAATGTGAAAAACAAAATCGCCATAGTACCTGATGTCGATCGATCTTTTTTGGACAGGAACCGAAACAGTGGCAAAACTGTAATGGGTGGCGAAGCTGGTAGCTGTGCACAACAGCAAGAATAAGACTAATTTTTTCATGTTTTTAGATTTAGGTTAACCGATATAGTTCTCCACTAAAATTAACTTAAAAATTAGTTAAATCTTCCGATGTAAAAAAATAGAGCATCATGCCGGTTAAAAAAAAGCCACAAATCTTTCCATTTGTGGCTTTTCGTATTTCGAAGGGGTAGGTTAGATCAAAAATCCGCCACCCAATAAATCGTTGCCTTCGTAAAAAACGGCCGATTGGCCAGGCGCAATAGCCGACACCGAATGGTCGAACACCACACGCATTTTATCCTTTTCCTGAACAATGGTGCTCAGCATGCCGGCATCTTTATAGCGGATTTTGGTCACCACGTTTGCTAAAGGCTCCTGAATGCTTTCGTATTTGATCAGGTTTACATTTCTGACCAAAGCCTCTCTGCGTTCCAATTCTTCGGCACGGCCCAGTACTACGGTATTACTTTCGGGCAGGATCTGCGTTACGAACATCGGCTCTCCAAAAGCAACGCCCAAACCTTTGCGCTGACCTATGGTATAGAAAGGATAGCCTTTGTGCTGACCAATGACCATGCCTTGGCTATTGATAAAATTGCCACCGGCTACACGTTCTTCCAAGTCTTCCACTTTGTGTTTTAAGAATGCTCTATAATCGTTATCCGGCACGAAACAAATTTCGTAGCTTTCGCTTTTCTTGGCCAGTTCTTCTTGGCCCATATCCATTGCCATCTGGCGGATTTCTGCTTTAGAAAAGCTGCCCAATGGGAATTTGGTACGTGCCAGGTTTTCTTGTGAAACACCCCAAAGCACATACGATTGGTCTTTGTTTTCGTCTTTTCCTTTAGAAATTACATATCTGCCACTATCTTGCTGACGGATATTGGCATAGTGGCCCGTTGCGATAAACTCGCAGTCCAATTTGTTGGCGCGTTTCAAAAGGGCTTCCCATTTGATATGGGTGTTGCACAATACGCAAGGATTTGGCGTACGGCCGGCCAAATACTCGTCCACAAAGTTGTCGATTACAAAATCGCCAAATTCGTCGCGGATATCCAAAATATAATGCGGAAAGCCATAATTTACAGCCAAGGTACGGGCATCATTAATGCTATCCAGGCTGCAGCAACCGGTTTCCTTGCTGGTACCGCCCGATGTTGCATAATCCCAGGTCTTCATGGTCAGGCCAATTACCTCATAACCCTGTTCGTGCAACATCACTGCTGCTACCGAACTGTCGACACCGCCACTCATGGCCACCAAAATTCTACCGTGTTTGCTCATTGCTGTAAATAAAGTGCAAAAATACAGGTTTTTAGTTAATTATGGGAAATGGGCGGTCTTAACAATGTCAAAAGACTAGAATTTGGCCTGGCTCGACTCCCGTACCTGCAGCTTGGTAGGCAGGAGAATAGTTTCGAAAGGCTGGGCCTTGTTGTCGGCAATAAGCGATAGCAGCTGCTGTGCGGCTAAACGGCCAATTTCAAAAGAAGGCTGGTGGATGGTGCTTAGCGAGGGGTTAAGCACTTCGGCCAAGTCGGTATTGCTAAAACCGATCAGGGCCATATCGTCTGGAATTCGAAGCCCTAACTGATGCAAATGGGCCAGGCATTTGGTGCTTAAAAGGTCGGTAGCTGTAAAAATAGCCTCAGGCACTTGTTTCAAGGCCATTAATTCTTGTAGGGCAGTAGCCAGTTCCTCGTCTAAAGTGGCTGCATTGGTGGTATCGCAAAATTTGACCCAGTCGGGGTTAAAGGCAATGCCGAAATCTTCAAGCGCTTTTTGATAGCCTTTAAATCTTTCGGTTGCTACGCTCAGTTGCGTATTCCAATTGAGATGGGCGATGGCGCGATAACCATTATGAATAAGGTGCACAGTGGCTTCGTAGGCACCTTTAAAATTATCGACAGCTACTTTGTGGGTTTCGATGTGGCTGCTTAAACGGTCGAAAAGCACTACAGGCAAACCGGCTTGCTGCAGGTTGGTCAGGTGGCTAAAATCGGTAGTTTGGTAAGAAGGGGAGATGAGCAGTCCGTCGATGCCGCCAGCGTAGAGCAGGCTTACGTTGGCCTTTTCCTGTTCGTACAGCTCCTTGCTTTGCATGATAATGATCTGGTAATCCCTTTCCGAACAATAGTGGTCTATGCCATCCAGCATCTGGGCCATAAAACTATTGTCTATCGAACATACGATAACGCCAATAGAACGACTTTTGCCTTCCCGGAGGCTTCGTGCCATCCGGTTGGGCACATAATGGTGCTCTTTGGCATAGGCCAAAACCTTCTGCTTGGTTTCATCGCCAATCTGGTAGCTGTCTGTTAGCGCCCGCGAAACGGTAGAAACAGATAGATTTAAGGCTTTGGCAATATCGCTTAAGGTAATATTATTGTTCATTTTCAATCGACTCGTTAGCAGATTTCAGGGCTAAAGATACAGAATTTTGCCGTTTTTAAAGCGAATAGGCATTTTGGCCGCTATGTTTTTACTAAAACCATTTAGTTGTAAGCAGAGATAGTTTTTTGAGGTTGATGAAAAATTAATACCTTAGGCTTTCTAATCATTGCTACACGACTTAAACAAATGAAAAAAACACTGCTCTGTTGTCTTGTATTGTCTGCCATGGCAGCGCAGGCGCAACAAAATCTGGTTAAATATGTAAAGCCGCTTATTGGTACCGAAAAAATGGGACATACCTATCCGGGTGCCACCGTTCCTTTTGGCGCGGTGCAGCTGAGTCCCGAAACCGATACCATTCCTTACGAGATGAACGGCAAATACAATGGCGATGTGTACAAGTATTGCGCCGGCTACAAGTACGAAGATAAAACCATTGTTGGATTTAGCCATACCCATTTTAGTGGTACAGGACATTCAGACCTGGGCGATTTTCTGATCATGCCTACTCAAGGCAAGCTGCAGCTGAACCCCGGTACAGCCAGCAATCCGAAGGTAGGCTATCGCTCGGCATTTTCTCATGCCAACGAAGTTGCCGAAGCCGGTTATTACAAAGTAAAACTAGACGACGATAATATATTGGCCGAAATGACCACCACCAACCGTGTGGGCATGCACCAGTATACTTTCCCCAAATCAGACCAAAGCCATATCATTTTAGACTTGATGGCTGGCATCTATAATTACGACGACAAAACGGTCTGGACCTACGTAAGGGTAGTAAACGATACCTTGGTTACCGGTTACCGTCAAACTTATGGCTGGGCACGTACCCGTACGGTTTATTTTGCCATGAGCTTTTCTAAGCCGTTTAAAAACTACGGCCAAAAGAATTATGACGCACGCCAGGCTTACAGAGGCTTTTGGGGCAAATTCGATCAAAATAAGAATTTCCCTGAAATAGCGGGTAAAAAAGTAAGAATGTTCTTCGATTTTGATACCCAGGAAGGAGAAAAAATCAAAATCAAGTTTGCCTTATCGCCGGTAAGCCAAGAAAATGCCTTGCAAAACATGCGCGCAGAAATTACGGGCTGGGATTTTGACAAGGTAAAGGCCCAGGCTCAGGCTACCTGGAACAAAGAATTGGCTAAGATCAACATTTCGGCTTCCGAAGATGACAAAACCAATTTCTATACAGCCATGTACCACGCTTTCATCAATCCAACTACCTATACCGACATAAACGGACAATATAAAGGTTTGGATCAGGATGTGCATACGGCCAAAGGCTTTACCAACTATACCACATTCTCGCTTTGGGATACCTACCGTGCCTTGCATCCTTTCTTTAATATTGTACAGCCAACGCGTAATAACGACATGGTGAAGTCCATGCTGGCCCATTACGACCAAAGCAGCCTGCATATGTTGCCTATTTGGTCGCACTACGCCAACGATAATTGGTGCATGAGCGGCTACCATAGCGTTTCGGTTATTGCCGATGCCGTAGTGAAAGGCATATTTAATGGCGATGCCAACAAAGCGCTGGATGCCTGCGTAACTACCGCCAAACACCGCAATTATGAAGGAATTGGCTATTACATGGATTTAGGCTATATTCCGGCCGAACGCAGCGGCGTGTCGGTTTCGAATACCTTAGAATATGCCTACGACGACTGGGTGATTGCCCAAATGGCCAAAAAGCTGAACCGTATGGATGTTTATGATGAATTTATCAAACGCTCGGCCAACTGGAAGAACAATTTTGATAAAACTACCGGCTTTATGCGTCCGAAATTGGCCGATGGCACCTTTAAAAAAGATTTCGATGTGTTGAGCACACATGGCCAGGGCTTTATTGAAGGCAATAGCTGGAACTACAGCTTCTTTGTACCTCAGGATCCTGCCGGTTTAATAGAAATGATGGGAGGCAAGAAGAAATTTGCGGCGAGGTTAGATACGTTGTTTACCATGCACCTGCCCGACGAATTTTTTGCCGATACCGAAGATATTACCCGCGAAGGCATTATTGGCGGCTATGTACATGGCAACGAACCGGCGCACCATGTGGCTTACCTTTACAATTGGGCCGACCAGCCTTATAAAACACAGGCTCAGGTACGCCACATCCTAAAAATGCAATACAAACCAACACCCGACGGTTTGGGTGGCAACGACGACTGTGGCCAGATGAGTGCCTGGTACATGTTTTCTTCGCTTGGCTTTTATCCGGTTTCGCCAGGTGGCGATGAGTATGCCCTGGGTTCGCCTGCGGTAAACAACGCTACGCTGACTCTAGAAAACGGCAAAACCTTTACGGTAGAAGCCATTAACCAAAGCGATAAGAACGTGTATGTACAAAAAGTGTTGCTGAATGGAAAAGAACTGGCAAAGCCTTTTATTAAGCATAGCGATATTGCCAATGGTGGCAAATTGACATTTTACATGAGTGCCAAGCCTAAAAAATCATAATCGCAATCAAATCATAGATTTAAAGCCACTGGAGATCATTCAGTGGCTTTTTCGTGAAACAGCCAGTCGGGATGTGCCAACTCTATCTAGATAGCACTTGTTTCAAATCCAACTCATCAAAACGGATTGCAAATCCATAGTTAGCTTGGTCGCGAAAACATTTCCCGACCAACAAGTAACAGTTGCATTGTTGCCATTTTATGGCCCTTGTCAGCCAAGCAGATAGAGCCGAAAAGCCCAAATGGGGAAAACTTTTCTGAAGTCGGTTCTAATATTTTTTAGATATTTAAACTCCGAAAACTGAATATTTGAAAGATGAAGATCGTAATTGCCGAGAAGCCTTCCGTTGGTCGTGAGTTAGCAAAAGTGTTTGGTGCAACCACCAGAAAAGATGGTTATATCGAAGGCAAGGGCTACTCTTTTACCTGGGCTTTTGGGCATTTGCTTCAACTGGCCCCGCCTCAGGATTACGGCTTTATCGGCTGGCGCAAACAACATTTGCCCATGTTGCCGGCCAAATTCAAGCTGGCTATCCGCAAAATCAAAACCAAAGATGGCTTTATGGAAGACCCAAGCGTAAGAAAACAGCTCGACATCATCAAAAAACTGTTCGACGAGGCTTCCGAAATTATTGTAGCAACGGATGCCGGGCGCGAAGGAGAACTCATTTTTCGCTATATCTATTACTTTCTCAAATGTAAAAAGCCCTTTAAAAGGCTATGGATATCATCGCAAACCGACGAAGCCATTAAGGATGGTTTCAGGAACCTAAAACCAGGCACTGATTACGATACCTTGTTCAATTCGGCACATTGTCGTTCCGAATCAGATTGGCTGGTGGGCATGAATGCAACCCAGGCCCTGAGCATTTCGGCCGGAAACAAAAGCGTACTTTCTTTAGGCAGGGTACAAACGCCAACTTTGGCTATGGTTTGTGCCCGATACCTGGAGAACAAGAATTTTGTGCCGCAAACCTATTTTCAAATTGGTATTCAACTGGATAAAGATGGACAGCTGTTTAAGGCTATTTCTGTTGCCAATTACAAAACTCAGGAAGAAGCGCAAGCCATATTCGACAAGGTAGAAGATGTGGCCTCGGGCATTGCACAAGGTGGAAACATTACGGCCGTAGAAGCCAAGCCAAGAAAAGAACCGCCACCGCTTTTGCACGATTTGAGCAGCTTACAGCAGGAAGCCAATAAAAAGCACGGGTTTACGGCCGATCAAACCTTAAACCTGTTGCAGAACCTGTACGAGAGCAAGTTGGTTTCTTATCCGCGTACAGGAAGCCGTTACATCGGCGACGATATTTTTGCCACCGTACCGGCTTTGATCAATAACCTGGCGGTACATCCTGAATTTGGCAGGTCCGCTACGTTTTTGCAGACTGCTACCTTGAACAAACGAAGCGTGAATGCCAAGAAAGTAACCGACCACCATGCCATTTTGCCAACGGGCATACAACCCCAGCACCTGAGCAAAGACCATCAGGCTATTTATGATTTGGTAGTAGGCCGTATGTTGGAAGCCTTCCATCAGGAATGCGTAAAGGAAGTGACCAAAATCACCATCGAATCAGGAACTACTTTTCAGGCCAATGGTACGGTAATCCGCTCTGCCGGTTGGCGTTCGGTGTTTAACGAGGTAGAAGACGATAAAAAGGACGAAGACAATCCGGCATTGCCGAAAGTAAAAAAAGGAGAGTTGCTGCCTATCGTAAACAAGGCATTGCTGGAGAAGCAAACCAAGCCCAAGCCCCTATACAACGAAGCTTCTTTGCTAAAGGCGTTAGAAACTTCGGGCAAGGAAATTGAAGATGAAGAATTGCGTTATGCCATGAAAGACAGCGGCTTGGGTACGCCAGCAACGCGGGCGGCCATTATCGAAACCCTGCTTACCAGAGAATACATCAGTCGCGAAAAACGAAACCTGGTGCCCACTCCCAAAGGATTGGCAGTTTACGAAATCGTTAAAGACAAGAAGATCGCGCAAGCCGAGCTTACCGGTCAGTGGGAAAAACGTTTGGAAGAAATCAGGGCAGGGGCATCGGTAACCGAATTCAAGGCCGAAATAGCCGAGTACACCAAAAACATTACGCAAGAATTATTGGTGGCAGGTGCCAGCCTTTCGGCACAACTGGCCGAAGCACCGGCAACAGTTTAGTTGCCGCAGTCATTTTGGCGAATAGCCGGAGTTTGTTAACTTGCTTTCAAATGAACCGCAAATACTTCCTTTCTTCTATTATTCCGGCTTCGCTGCTCCTGCATTCCTTCAAAAGCAGCGCAACTGTGCTTTCCGAAACAGCAGCAGCCAAAAAGCTAAAAATCCCCCCATACCTGGTTGCAGGCGATACCATTGGCATTACCTGTCCGGCTGGCTACATTACCCAGGCCGAAATAGAACCTGCAGTTACCCAAATGAAAAGCTGGGGCTTTAATATCGCAATAGGCAAAACCGTAGGTGCCCGTGATTTTACTTTTGGAGGCACCGATCAGGAACGTTTGGCCGATTTGCAGGAAATGTTGGATAATCCGCAGGTCAAAGCCATCATGTGCGCCCGTGGAGGCTATGGTGCGGTGCGTATTGTAGATCAGCTCAATTTCAGTGCTTATCGTTCCTCGCCAAAATGGCTCATCGGTTTTAGCGACATTACGGTGCTGCATTGCCATATCAACAGCAATTATAGAGTGGCCAGTATCCATTCTAAAATGTGCAATAGTTTTCCTGCCGATTGGACCAAAGCCGAACCCATCCAGATTGACACCATCAATTCGATCGAAAAAGCGCTAAAAGGCGAAAAAATGAAATATACAGCTCTCTACAATAACAATAATAGGATGGGGAGTGCACAAGGTGAGCTGATTGGAGGCAATCTGCGTTGCATCGAAAACCTGGCTGGAAGCATTTCTGAAATCGAAACCGACGGAAAAATATTGTTTGTAGAAGATACCGGCGAATACCTGTACAGTATAGACCGTATGTTTTACAACCTGAAACGCAGTGGCAAGCTAGCCAGGTTAAGAGGCCTTATCGTAGGAGGCTTTAAGGTAAAGCCCGACGACGAAGGAGAGGCCTTTGGCAAAACCTTAACCGATATTGTGCTCGAAAAGGTAAAAGAATACGATTATCCCATCAGTTTTGATTTCCCGGTAGGGCACCAGCGGGCCAATTTTGCACTAAAATGTGGCGTACAGCACTGGTTGGATGTAAGAGCCAGTGGCACCAGGCTGGAAGAAATCTAGGCAGGCCTAAAAATACAGCAAGCTTGAATTTCTTGCCGTTTGGGTTTCCCAGGTGCCGCACAAAAGCTAAACTGGGGAAAATAGAAACCGCTTAACAGGCCGTAATATAATAAACAGGCGTTTCTTCAAACCTCGAAGCCACTACAATCTCGGTACCGTTGGCATGTTGCTGAAAAAGCTCCTGTACCAATTGCGGACAGTTGTTGTCTTTGCTCAAATGCGAAAGAAGGAGATGGCTCATAAAGGCCGGTCGGTAATTGAGAAACAGGTCAAGCGCTTTTTGGTTAGACAAGTGTCCGTTTCCACCCCTGATACGGTTTTTCAAAAAATAGGGGTACCTGCCCTTATCCAGCAGTTCGTCATCGTAGTTCGCCTCTAAAAACGCGGCGTGGCATTGCTTAAAATGATGAATAACGTGTTCGCAATGGTCGCCAATATCGGTAAAAACCCCAACGGTAACCCCATTGCAACTTACCACAAAACTATGGGGTTCCGCCGCATCGTGTTTCTTGGGGAAAGCCGTAACAGCCAAACTTCCAAAGGTTATGGGTGCATATATTCCAAAAGACGTAACCAGTTCTGAGGGCAGTTGTTGCCTGCCGCTAATCAGGGTGCGTTGGGTAATGTACACCGGTAGCTTGTATTTTTTGGCCAGTACGGGCAGGCCACGGATATGGTCGCTGTGTTCGTGCGAAATAAAGATGGCCTTTACCTTTTCCATGCTCAGGTTAAGGCGTTGCAGGCGGCTTTCTGTTTCCTTGCAGCTCAGGCCAGCATCCACAAGTACAGCTTCCTGATCGTTGCCGATATAAAAGCAGTTTCCGTTGCTTCCGGTGTTCAATGAACTAATAAACAAGGCCATGTTTGCAAAAATACAGGAAAAATCGAGTTTAGATTTGCAATTTTATAAACATTCCAACAACCGCAAAACAACTGCTGGCCAATACTGTTTTAGTTAAAACAAATTCAAGATGGAAGAGAAACGCAACAACGCTACGTCGCAACGACCGGCCGGAGCCCGTACCCTCGATGCAGGAATCATTCCCATAAACCTGCCCAAGTACATTGGCTTGATCAAAACAGAAGAAGCCTACACCAAAAACAAGAAAAATGCCATTACGGTATTCAAGTCAGACCAGGTTACCATTACCCTTATTGCCCTGCAACAGGATGAAACCATCAGGCCAGGAAGCGAAGAGGGAGAAGCCATCATGAGTTTGCAGGTGATAGATGGTCAACTGGCTTTCGAAAGCATGGGTACCGATGTTAAGCTGCAAACCGGCGAACTGCTTACCTTGCACCAGCAATTGTCGTTTAAGGCAACGGCCACAACCGACTGTATATGCCTTTTAACTATGGTTAAATAGCCTTTTTGACATTTTTTTTAAATTTTTCCAAAATCGGCATAAAGTGCTAAAGGGTTGCCAATCAGTAGTTTTGCTTTAAAAAGTGCCCTACAGTGGCCGTGAGCGCCATATTATAAAGCCAAAGCATGCTTGTTTCTTTAGTTTAAATGATATATTTGAAACCAAATTAAAATTATTACAATGGAAAAATTCTCAAAAGTTAAAGAAGTAATTGCTGCTATCGAAGCAGACGCAGAAAAATTTTATAACGCAGGAAATGCAGCAGCTGGTACTCGTGTACGTAAAGCAATGCAAGACCTAAAAGTATTGGCTCAAGAGATCCGTACTGAAGTAACTGAGAAAAAAAACGCAGCTAAATAAGCCTCAGTGCACAAATTCTATAAAAGACCCTGCCTTTGCAGGGTCTTTTTTTTGCATCGCCTATAGAGACGATTTTGCTTGTTTCAACAAATTCGTATTTTAGTTGTTGCCAAAATGCAACGTCATGATTTCCGTAGAAGTAAGCTATACCGTAAAACCAGAATTCGTAGCGCGAAACAAACAAAATATCAGTTTGTTCCTGGCCGATTTTAGAGCATTGACCCATCTCAATTTTCTCTACCAGGTGTATATCAAAGAAGATGGCGTTACGTTTTTCCACCTGTCTATGTACGAAAACGAAGAAGTGCAGCAACAGATTCTTCAAGTACCCTCGTTTTTAAATTTTCAGAAAGAACGCGATGAGAGCGAGCTCGAAAAAGCACCCCGTTTTGATCAGCTGAGCCTGATCGGATCATCTTTGAGGCTGATTTAACCGAACAAATTTGGGAGCTATGACTTAACCAAGGCCGAATATTCAAATCTTTTGGCGTTTTGATGACAAACTTAACCTTTGTTGAACCTTATGTTTGTTGAGTATTGACCATCATTCAAAGAACCGCAGCATGAAAGCAATTGTATTAACCCAGCCCGGTGGCGTAGAAAACCTTCAGTTAACCACAGTCGAAAAACCAAAAGTGGCCAGAGATGGCGTGCTGATCAGGGTAAAAGCCATCAGCATTAACCCAGTAGATTGGAAAACACGGAAGGGCACTGGAGTTTATGGCCGCTTAAAAGAGTTGAACCCATTGATTATTGGTTGGGATGTAAGTGGTGTAGTAGAAAGTGTAGGCGAGGATGTGGTGGCATTTAAGCCTGGTGACGAAGTTTTCGGGATGATCAATTTCCCAGGCCATGGCCAAGCCTATGCCGAATATGTAGCCGCACCAGCCCATCATTTGGCGCTAAAGCCGGCAAATATTAGTCATGAAGAGGCCGCTGCCGCTACTTTGGCCGCTTTAACTGCCTGGCAGGTATTGGTTACCTATGGCAATGTACAGGCTGGCCAAAAAGTATTGATCCATGCAGCCGCTGGTGGTGTTGGCCATTATGGCGTACAGATAGCCAAATATCTGGGCGCCAATGTTATTGGTACCTCTTCCGCAGCCAAAAAAGCAATGGTAATGGATTTGGGTGCCGATGAGCATATCGATTATACAACCCAAAAATTTGAAGAGCTGGTTCAAGATGCCGATCTGGTTTTCGATACTGTAGGTGGCGAAAACTTTGTGAGGTCTTTAGATGCTGTTAAGCCTCATGGATGGGTTATCTCCATTCCATCGGGCATGTCGGGCGATATCGAAGCACAGGCCAAAGCCAAAGGCGTCAATGCAAGGGCAATGCTGGTAGAAAGCAATGGAAAAGACATGCAGATCCTGGCCGGACTATTGGCCAACGGAAAAATGAAATCGCTGATCAATTCGGTTTATCCTTTCGAGCAGATGGGAGCGGCCCATATCGAACTGGAACAGGGACGGGCCACCGGAAAGATTATTGTTAAGCTATAATAGCCATTTTCAGTTCAGGAGCTGCCAAACCACTTAACCGCCTTATGCGAGTGAACGCCGTGTTTTCATTTTTTAACTTGTGATTGCGTATATTCGGGTTGGCTATTAAACTTGCCTATGAAAATTAGTCAGCCCATACCCAACCCCAAAATTGCCGACTATGTAGAACGTATTTTGGTGATGGAGGATTTTCGGGTCGTCAATCCGTTTGTGCTGCCACTTTATGCCAATGGCTCGCCAACCCTGCTGTTTCAAACGGCAAAGGGACAGATTAAAAATAGCAGCAACAACCTAACCCTGTTTGGACAAACCGTTTTTCCCGAAAACCTGCTGATTAAAGACGATTTTACGCTGATTGCCTATTTTTTCAAGCCTTTTGCCTTGTATGCCTTGTTTGGAGTCTCGGCGCAGGAACTCACCGACAATCCGATCGACCTGAACCTGTTGTCGCCTGCAAAAACCTACGGGTTTGAAGAACGTTTGCTCAATGCCCAATCTGTAGCAGCTAGGATGGCTTTATTGGACGATTATGTATACAACCTCATCATCAAAACCAAGGTCGATTGCGAGTTGATCAAATATGCAACCTTATCCATTGCCGGCAATTCGGCTAAAGATGCGCTTGTAAAGGTTCAAAAGGAATTGTACGTTACCGAACGTACTTTTCAGCGTCTATTCGAACGTAATATCGGGTTGCCACCTAATCTTTTCAGGCGTATCTGCCAGTTCAATGCCGCTTTTCAGCAACTCAACAACCGCAACTTTAACAAACTAACCGATGTGGCCCTAGGCAATGGTTACGCTGATCAGAGCCATTTTATCAGAAGCTTTAAGGAATTTACGCACATTACGCCAAAAGCATACCTGAACTTCGGGAGTGAGGATTAAAGCAAGATTGTCGGGTTTGTTCTATTTTTGCATGGTTTCGCTGCCTTTCTTTGTGGTAGAAATTTAAAACTCAAAACAATGAAAAATCAAATTTACCCTTGCCTTTGGTTTGATGGTCAGGCCCAGGCAGCTGCCAAATTCTACTGTACTGTTTTTAAGGATTCGAAAATTACCGCCGATAACCAAATGGTGGTTACCTTCGAATTGAACGGCAAGCGCTTTATGGGCCTCAATGGCGGTCCTCAGTTTAAATTCAATGAAGCGGTTTCCTTTGTTATCGATTGTGAAACACAGGATGAAATTGATTATTATTGGCAAAAGCTCACAGCCGATGGCGGAAGCGAAGGCCAATGTGGCTGGCTTAAAGACAAATTTGGTGTGTCTTGGCAAGTAGTGCCTACCATTTTGCCCAAATTGCTGAGCGATCCAGCAAAGACGCAAAACGTATTGCAGGCCTACATGAAAATGAAAAAATTCGATATCGAGGCCTTGCAAAATGCCTAATACAAAAATCCCGGCCTATTTAAGGCCGGGATTTTGATAGGTTTGTAAAGAAGCCATTAATTTTTTCTGATTAAGGAATCTTTCAGCCATTAAACCGTACTACTTTGTATTAGGCTGAGCGTGTTTCTTGTAAATGGCATCGAAGTCCAGCTCTACAGCTTTCAGCTCGTATATAGCTGGAATAACTATCTTGCCATTGCGGTCTATAAATCCATAAGTATCGCTGATTGACTTGACCATTGCTAGGTTTGCATTGTATTTTCCAAATTTTTGAATCTTGGCATATATTGCAGGAACTACAGCTTTTCCCTTACGGTCAATAAAACCATAAGTGCCACTAACCGTTTTGACCAAGGCCCAATCCTTATTGTATTGATTGTAGGCGTATATTTTCTGGTAGCTGCTTTGCGCGAAAGCCATCAAAGTGATGAGCAACTGTCTCTTATACACATCTAAAAAAGGGGGGGGGGGGGGGGGGGGGGGGGGGGGGGGGGGGGGGGGGGGGGGGGGGGG
>NZ_JAELUC010000054.1 GCF_016429155.1 Pedobacter sp. ASV12
CCCCCCCCCCCCCCCCCCCCCCCCCCCCCCCCCCCCCCCCCCCCCCCCCCCCCCCCCCCCCCCCCCCCCCCCCCCCCCCCCCCCCCCCCCCCCCCCCCCCCCCCCCCCCCCCCCCCCCCCCCTTTCCCAGATGTGTATAAGAGACAGTTCTTTACGCTGGTGGCCAATAAGATCACGGCTACCAGCAAAACAACCCAGCCCCATTGGAAATGGATGGTTTTAGACAGCATCCTGTCGAAGAATTTGGAACCAAAATAATTGTGTACCTTAAACCAAACTGCAATGAGCATTAACGCGCTCCAAACAAGCGTAACGATAGCCATCACCCTAAAAGCACCAAGTGCGCGTACAAAGAGCAACAATGCCGTTAGTCCTAAAATGGCCATAGAAATGTAAAGCAACCTTGGGTCGGCCTCATACAAAGTCCAGTTGCCTTTCAATGGAACCCTTAACATCGGTGCAATGGTGATGGCAATAGTAGCCAGGATTAATCCTATATAAGCATTGATTTTTTTTACGACTAACATCTGATGGCGGTTACGCTGATTTAAATGAATGTTGGATAATTTGCGATAAAGTTAAGCGCTAGACCGTACGCTAGCAAGGCAAATTGAAAAATGGCGTTATCTTCTGGTGTCTATACCCATTTTATCGGCAAAATGCGCACAATAATCGCGCAGGTCTTCTACAATGTTCTTTTCGCCCGTTGCCTTTAAAAAGCTGTCGCCCATGGTTTGCAGGGTTTCGTAAAAGAAGCGTTTCATTTCGTCAACCGGCATGTCTTTGGTCCAAAGGTCGATACGCATCGAGTTTTTATAGTTGTGGTCCCATAGCGCTAAGATCATCGATTTTACCGGCACCTGGTCTTTGTTTTCGGCATCGGTACTTTCCCAGAGAATTTGCTCGGGCATGTTTTTGTCGTCTAGCTCTACGGTAATCTTGATTTCTGCTTTCCTCATTGTATGTTGTGCTTACGCGATTTTAAAAGTGCAAATATGCTGATTTTAGCAAGCATATTACAGCGACTATCGTTTTACTTTTGTAATATTAAAATCAGAATGGCGGTAGCTGCAATAAACAGCAGCTCTACCATCCAAATGCGTTTCAGGCTTTTGAGGGCAAACCTAAAAATAAGGTCGCTTACAAAGGTTACCACTACAAGCGCCAAGAGCAGCCATTTGTAAAAACCGCCAAAATTTAACTGGCCCTTACCTGTAGCTGGCCCGAAAAAACTGGCAACCAACAAAGCCAGGCCCAGAGCGGTAATGATATTTAAAGGTGTTAATCTGAATTTCATGACTTAAAACGTTTGGCCTTTTTAAAGGGCTTTTTACCCGCTTTGGCTTTAGCCTTCTCTCTTTCGCGGGCTTCGATCTGCTTGGCGTTCTTCTTCTCGTGAAAAGCACCTTTAAAGTCGGGATCCTCTTTACGCTTTTGGTTGTCTATTTCGCGAGCCAATTGCTGACGTTCTTCATAGGGTGTTTCCTCCACAAAAACTTCGTCGGGAATAGGCAAGCGGGCAATGGTTTGCCTGATCAGCTTTTCTATTTTCTTGAGGTAGTATTTTTCGGCCTCGTTGCAAAAAGTAATGGCATCGCCGGTGGCAAAAGCCCTGCCGGTACGTCCGATACGGTGCACATAATCTTCTGTGACAATAGGCACATCAAAATTAATCACATGACTTACATCACTCACATCGATACCCCTCGATGCTACATCGGTTGCTACGAGTATACGAATATTGCCCTCCTTGAAATCGTTGATGGAATTGATGCGCGTATTTTGGCCTTTGTTGGCATGGATTACCCGAACGGCATCTTCGCCAAACCTGCGCATCATATTGCTATAAATGTTATCGGCAACGGTTTTGGTTTTGCAAAAAATAATCAGGCGATTAAACGCTTCATCATCTTTCAGCAAATGTTGCAGCAAATTGATTTTGGTTTTAAAATTGGGCACTTCGTACAGCACCTGTGTTACCGTGCCGGCTGGCGTGGCCTGCTCGGCAACCTGGACCAGGGTTGGGTGCTTCAGAAAATCGCCTGCAATTTTATGCACCAGCTCGCTCATGGTTGCCGAAAACAGCAGGTTTTGGCGTTTACGGGGCACTACTTCCAAAATACGATGTATAGAACCGATAAAACCCATATCCATCATTTTATCGGCTTCGTCGAGCACCAAGAACTGCAGGTATTTAGGATTGATATCTCCCGATAAATAAAGGTCTAAAAAGCGACCTGGCGTAGCAATCAGAATATCTACGCCTGCTTTGATTTGTTCTTTTTGGGTTTTAGGACCAATGCCACCAAAAATAACCACCGTCCGCAAATCGGTATAAGTGGCAAACAATTTAACCTGCTCGGCAATTTGCATGGCCAGCTCCCTTGTGGGCGCCAAAATCAATGCCCTAGGCGAATCGCCCTGTGCATATTTCAGCTTCATGAGCATAGGCAGCACATAGGCCGCGGTTTTACCCGTTCCGGTTTCGGCAATGCCAAAAATATCCTGGCCAGACAGCACCGGCGAAATGGCTTTTTCCTGGATGGGCGTGGCTACTGTAAAGCCTGCATCGGCAACTGCATTTAAAATCTGCCTGTTGAGCTTGAATTCTTCGAATGATTTTGCCATAGCCTGCAAAGATAGCAAATCTTAGTTAAGGTTGATGGGGAAGGAAGGTGGAAGGCAAAAGGTGGAAGGTGGAAGGTAGAAGGTGGAAAGTTGAAGGTTGAAGGTTGAGGGTTGAGGGTTAAGGGCAAAAGCAGAAGGCTCGAAAATTGGTTGTCCAACATTCAAGCCTTCTATCGTTTAACCTTATTTTAGCTGGTATGGCTATTTCGTTGACCTGAGTATGGTAATATAGCCTTTGAACCTCAATCGCGAAGTTCCGAAATCAATGATGTAATAATAGGTATTTTCGCTCAGCGGACTACCGTTAACCGTACCATCCCAGCTGTTGTCGTAACCTTTTTTCTTATAAACTATCCTTCCTGCCCTGTCAAACACCGTTACTTCGTTGTTCGGATAAAAATCGATGTTATCGATTATCCATTTATCGTTATAGCCATCGTTGTTTGGAGTCAATATATTACTGGCATTGATTTTCGCATAGTCTTCTACCACATTCAGGGTAAAGCTTTGGCTTTGCGCACACGAGTTGGCATTGGTTACGGTTACGGTGTAAACGGTATTGACCTGTGGCCTAACCGTAAGAACTGCCGTATTTTGTCCGCTAATAATGCTATTATCGGCCATCCATACATAAGATGTGCCACCAGTAGCCGTTAAGCGTGCAAGGTCGCCTTTGCTAATGCTGCCGCCTTTATCGCTGGTTATGGTTACAACCGGCAAAGGATTCACCGTTAGGGTAAAGCTTCTCGAATAGGTATCTACTCCCCCATTAGCCGTGCCACCATTGTCTTTAATGGTTACCGTAACCGTAGCTACGCCACTCGCACCATTTTTGACCACATAGTTTACCGAACCTGTGGTTCCGTTTTTGGTGGCAGTTAGGCTTTCGAACAAAGCGGCATTATTGCTGGTTACACTAACAGTGGTAGTTTGCGCAGTTTCTGGTCCGGCACTGATACCCGAAAGCGCTACGGTTTGTGCCACGGCGGTATAACAGTGCGTAATATTGTTGATGGCAGCCAAGGTAGGCACCTCATTTACGTCAGCAATTGCAATGGTGAACACTTTTTCTAGCGAGAGGCCAAACTGGGTTGTGCTTTTTACCCTGATGCTGTAACTGGCTTTGTTTTCGAAATCGAGACTGGCTGTGGTGTTTATGCTGGTTCCGGCAATGGTGAACAAGGCGTTGTCCGTATCGCCTGTTCCGCTTACCAAAGTGTAGGCAAAAGTGGCCGAAGGATCATCGGAAGTACTGCTCAATGAACCTGCATTTGTACCCGCAGGTCTGTTTTCGTACA
The DNA here is from genome assembly GCF_016429155.1 of Pedobacter sp. ASV12. Taxonomy (GTDB): domain Bacteria; phylum Bacteroidota; class Bacteroidia; order Sphingobacteriales; family Sphingobacteriaceae; genus Pedobacter. The sequence goes on from NZ_JAELUC010000054.1 coordinate 3,927, forward strand.
AGGTAACTCCTGCCAAAATGATATTGGTTGGCGCACCTGCTTTTACTTTCAACACTCCATTTACATAAGCGATGGCATAGTTTTGTGCTACGGCTCCGCTTACAGTTATTGGGTAATCGCCAATGGCGCTTGCCGGAGTTGCAACAGTAGCCAGCACAGGCTGGGTAGTCAGTACCGCATTGGTTTCGTTATTTACAAAGCCGGTATAGCTAGCCGTTAAAGGCGGATTAGCCCCGCCAAAAAAGCGCTCTTTATTATCGGCTGTAATGGTTAATGTTGCTGGATTAATGGTAAAGTTAGCACCGGCATAACTCAATGTATAATTGGCATTGAGTGCTAAAGTGCCTTGATTAATTGCATAGGGTCCTACATTTTCGCCGGCAGTTCTAGTCAGTGCACCTGTAAAGGCATCACTACCTACCAATGGCCCACCTGCTGTAATGGCATAGGCAAATGTTGGATCGGCCTGTCCGTAGGTTTTGCTTTGCGATGCATTAGCTGTAACTGTAATGGCTTTAGGTGCTATGGCAAAGTTTGCGGGTGTATAGCTGAGGCTGTAATTGGCATTTAAAGCCAGCGTACCTTGATTAATAGCATAAGGACCAACATTTTCGCCGGCTACCCTAGCCAATGCACCTGTAAAAGCATCGCTGCCAACCAAAGGACCGCCAGCTGTAATGCTATAGGTTAAGACAGGATCTGCCGAGCCATATACCTTCGTTTGGCCACTATTAGCAGCTACCGTAACAGCTTTAGGCGAAATGGCGAAACTTGCCTCTACATAAGTAAGTGTATAGTTCGAGTTTAAGCTTAAGGTACCTTGATTAATAACATAAGAGCCAACATTTTCGCCAACGGCCCTGGTTAGCGTACCGGTAAAGGCATCAGTGCCGATTAGTGGCGCGCCTGCGGTAATGCTATACGTTAAAGCAGGGTCGATCGTACCATAAATCTTAGTTTGGCTTGCCGAAGCCGTAACCGTAATTGCTTTTGGCGTAATCGTTAATGCAGAAGTGTTTGAAGCTGCCTGCGCAAAAGTATAATTTGTTGCCGTTAAACCAGAACCATTAATGGCATAAGTGCCAATTGGGCTTAGGTTGGTCGCCGCACTTGAAAAGGATACTGCTCCTGTAGTGGCATTTCCTAAGTTATCCGCATATTTAAAACCGGTTACCGTACCTGTAAAACCAGGGTTGGTCGTTCCATAAACCTTGCTCAACGCATCGGCCACATAGGTTAAGGTGGCCTTATTAATGGTTAAAACTTGTGTTTTTTGAGTTGCCGGCGCATAAGTGCCGTTTCCGGCCTGATTAGCAAAGATATTTACCGTTCCGGCACCTACAATATGTACCTTGCCAGCTACGATTGTGGCTACGCTAGGATCGCTGGTCGAATAACTAACCTGCAAACCCGAGCTGCTTGTGGCACCTGGATCTATATCCGCATCGCCATAATTGGCTGTTGCAGCCGAGGCCAAAGTAATGGTTTGAGGCAGAAAATTGATGGCGAGGCTGTATGTTTTAGTAGCGCTGTAAGGCCCTGATCCGGTAGAAGAATCGGTGCTGCTGATATCAAAAGTATAATTGCCTCCTGTTGTTGGCGTACCGCTTAACACGCCTGCCAAACTGAGCATTAAACCGTTTGGCAAAGTGCCACTGGTTACCGAATAAGTGTAAGGTGAGGTACCGCCATTCGAAGTTAAGGTTTGGCTATAAGCCGAGGCTACGGTTCCTCCAGGCAATGATGCAGGTGCCAAGGCAATGCTTGGAGCCGCCACTACCAAACTATAAGCCTTTGGACTCGTATAAGGCCCGGCACCTCCCGAGGCATCCGTTGCGGTTATGGTAAAATTAAAAGTGCCTCCAGCAGTTGGTGTACCGCTTAAAACACCAGTAGCGCCATTTAAGGTTACACCTGCTGGCAGAGAACCTGCACTTACCGCAAAAGAATAAGGCAATGTACCACCATTAGCTGTAATCGTTTGTGAATAGGCCGAAGCTATGGCTGCATTAGGCAAAGTTGCTGGATTAACGACAACCGTTGGCGCACCAATAGTAAACGTGTAGGCCCTGGAACCGGTATAAGGGCCATTTCCGGTAGAGGCATCCGTTGCGGTTATGGTAAAATTAAAAGTGCCTCCAGCAGTTGGCGTACCACTTAAAATACCAGTAGCACCATTTAAGGTTATGCCTGTTGGCAGAAATCCAGCCGTAACGGCAAACGAACGAGGGCTAGTACCTCCCGTAGAAGTTAAAGTTTGCGAATAGGCTACACCAATATTAGGCGTAGGCAATGTAACCGGATTTACAACAATGGTGGGCGCATTAATAGCTAAGGTATATGCCCTTGATCCGCTATGGGGCGAACCTGTCCCTGTTGATGAGCCTGTTGCCGTAAGGGTAAAATTAAAGATTCCTCCAGCAGTTGGCGTACCACTCAAAACTCCCGTAGAATTATTTAAGGTAATGCCTGCTGGCAACGATCCAGCCGTAATGGCGTAATTATATGGAGCTATACCTCCGCTCGCGCTCACGGTTTGACTATAAGCATTACCCACAGTTCCGGCAGACAACGTAGTTGGCGTAACCGCAGTAACAGGTGGTGCCGCTACAACTGTATAGGATCTGGTGCCCGAAAACGGACCGCCACTCCCCGATGCATCGGTAGCTTTGATGGTAAAATTGAAAGTTCCTGACGAAGTGGGCATCCCCGATAAAGTACCTGTTGCAGTATTTAACGATAAACCAATAGGCACCGTACCCGCACTAATTACAAACGAATAAGGTGCAGTACCGCCACTTCCGGTAAAGGTTTGGCTATAGGCCACACCTACCGTGGCCCCAGACACGATGGTTGGATTTACTACGATGGTTGGCGCAAGGGTAGTAAAGCTCAGCTGACTGCCATAACTCGTACCCTGGCTATTAATGGCATAGGCTTTAAAGTATATTGTCGTGCTAAAAGGCAAAGCGCTCACGTTACCGTTAAAAGTTCCTGTGCCACTGCCCATGATTACTTTATTATTGGCCGTGGTTGGGTTGGTTGTGGTCGACCATACAATGCCCCTTTCGGTTACACTGGCACCACCATCGGCAGTAACATTGCCACCCAAAGTAGCAGTATTTGAAGTGATTGCACTTGCTGCTGCCGAAGATACGGTTGGCGCAACTTCTGTACCGGTAACAACACCTACCCTAATGTCATCTATCCAATACCTGTTGTTAGCCTTAAATAAAATACTTACCTGTGTAACAGTTAGGTTTTTCGTATAAACTTTTCCGCCTGTAGTATAAGTACCTCCAGAAACCGGCGTATTATCAACTTCTACCTCGGGAGCACCTACGGTTTTGGTATAGGTAATTTCATAAAAAGGCGGAATACCCGGAAAAGCGCCTACATAACTGTTGATACTTTCCTGTCCCACATAAAAGCCATAGAACTGGAAAGGCTGTCCGTCTGCCCGTTCAAGCACAAAAGTATCGCCACCGGAGCCGTCTTTTTGCAAGGAAGCACTGTTGCCGTTGCCATTGGTGGCACTGTTAGAAAAACCACCGTTGCAGCACGCAGTAAGCTTATAGGCTACCCCTCCTATGGTAATGTTGGCCTGGGTATTCCAAATAGACCCCGGAGGCTGCGAAATAACCGCACCGGCGTCAAAATTATAAGTGGTTTGTGCACGGGAAGCCAATGCGAACCCAAAAAGCAAAAACCATACAAAGCATTTTACCAAGTAAATCTTCTTCATAGCCATCGTTTTTAATAAAATAGGTCCTTGATTTGAGCATTAATCATGTTTGGGACAATTAAGGATGAAAATATAAAATTACCTCATATTTGCGATCTCAATACCCCATTTGGCGTAATGTTCCTGTTACAAAGCAATAAGAGCCAAATACATACACCAAGAGCTTGTTTGATGCAATTTGAAGCCTTGTTTATCCACAGGTTAAATTGTAATGCTTATCTTTGAAAGCATGAATACTTACCTGATCAAAAATGCTACCCTCGTAAATGAAGGCCAACAAAAGACTGCCGATGTTTTAATTAAAAATGGATTAATAGCAAAAATCGGACAAAACCTTAGCGCGCCAGAGGCACAAGAAATCAATGCCGAAGGCCTTTACCTTTTGCCCGGCATGATCGACGACCAGGTACATTTCAGAGAACCTGGACTAACACATAAGGCAGATATCTTTACCGAAAGCATGGCCGCCGTTGCGGGAGGGATAACCTCTTTTATGGAAATGCCCAACACCGTTCCCAATACCTTAACCCAGGAACTATTGGCCGATAAATACGCCATTGCGGCGCAAAGCTCGCTGGCCAACTACTCATTTTATATGGGGGCCAGCAACGATAATATCGAAGAAGTACTGAAAACCGACCCGAAACAAGTTTGCGGAATCAAAGTATTCATGGGCTCCTCAACCGGAAACATGCTGGTAGACAACGAGCAAACACTCGAAAACATTTTTAGCAAAGCACCTATTTTAGTAGCCACACATTGCGAAGACGAGCAAACCATCAGAGAAAACATGGCATCTTTCAAAGCACAATACGGCGATGAAATTACCATAGACATGCACCCTTTGATCCGCAGCGCCGAAGCCTGCTACAAATCTTCTTCGCTGGCGCTCGAACTGGCCAAACGTTACCAAACCCGCCTGCACATCCTCCATATTTCGACAGCTAGGGAAGTAGCACTTTTTGATGCCTCCACGCCACTCAAAGATAAAAAGATTACCGCCGAAGCCTGTGTACACCACCTTTGGTTTAATGACCAGGATTATGCCAGCAAGGGAAATTTCATCAAGTGGAACCCAGCAGTTAAAACAGTTGCCGACCAAGCGGGTATTTTACAAGGGTTGCTCGACAACCATATTGATGTGATTGCCACCGACCACGCGCCTCACACCCTCGACGAGAAAAACCAACCCTACCTGCAGGCGCCATCTGGTGGGCCATTGGTGCAACATGCGCTGCCTGCCCTATTAGAAATGCACCTGCAAGGCAAAATCAGCCTGGAAAAAATAGTAGAAAAAACCGCACATAACCTGGCCATCTGCTTCGACATCGAAAAACGAGGCTACATTAGGGAAGGTTATTGGGCCGACCTAGTGCTTGTCGATTTGAATGACCCCTTTAAGGTCACGCCACTGAACGTGTTTTACAAATGCGGCTGGTCGCCTTTTGATGGCGAAACTTTTAGGGCCAGCATCACCCATACTTTTGTATCGGGCAACCTGGCTTACTACAAAGGCAAATTTACCACCAGCGAAACCGGAAAAAGGCTCAGTTTTACTAGATAATTTGATGGAAAGGCTAAGTTAATCGGCAATATACCTCAAATCAGCACAAGAAATGGTTTCAAAACAGCTTCGCCTTACCACATTTATACTGCTTGCTGTATCGGGCATGATTTTCATCATCGGCCTGTTTCCATATATTGTGTTGCAATACTATTCGAAAGGCTTTTACCCGGTCGTTTCTACCGCTTTGCGGTGGATTTCTTCTTGGTTTCCCTTTGCCTTGGGCGATATCCTTTATGGGATTTTGATTATTTTCGGGCTCACCAAACTCTTTCTTTTCTTCAAAAAACTAAGGCCAAAAGCAAATCGGCGCGTACTCATTATGGGCACTCCTTTACGGCTGCTTAACCTGATCTTGATCCTGTACATTAGTTTTAAGCTGCTTTGGGGCCTCAATTATGCAAGGCCAAGCATTAGCAAACAACTGAACATCAGCGACGAAAAATATACCGTCAAGGAATTGGTCTTGCTAACCAATTATTTTATAGATCGCTTGAACACCCTGCAGCAAATTGCAGAAAACAAGCCCAGGACTATTAAACAACTGCAAGAACAAGCCGTGCAAGCTTATGGGCAACTGGCCCAGAAAAATGCTTTCTTCAGCTATCCTGCCCCTTCGGTAAAACCAGTGCTCAACAGTTGGATCATTTGTAAAATTGGCATTGAGGGCTATTACAATCCGCTTTCGGGCGAAGCCAACATCAACACCAAATTGCCGGCTTGGGTATTGCCATTCGTAACCTGCCATGAAATTTCGCATCAGTTGGGCGTAGCACGCGAAGATGAAGCCAACCTGGTAGCTTACCTGGTTGGAAGCCACAGCAACGATGTAGACCTGCAATATTCTGTACATTACAACATGTTGAGGTACCTGCTTTTTGAGTTGAGGTTTAAATCGCCGGAAGACTATCTAGCCTTGCGCAATAAAATAGACCCTAGAATCATAGCCAATTTTAAAGCTGAAAATGAATTTTGGCGCAAATACAACGGCCAAATGTCAAACTACATGGGCGTTGCCTTTGACAAGTTCCTCAAACTGAACAACCAGCAACGCGGCATCAAAAGCTATCAGAACATTGTGATTTGGCTATGGAACACCCATAAAAAACAGTTGACAAACGTCACCAACCAACCAACTAACTAACTAGATTCATCGTCAACAAACTAAAAACTACCCGTGAATAGCCTCTTTGTTGCCAAAGCTTTGGATAAGCTCTCCTTCAAAGACAAGCCATTCCTTCCATCTTTTATCTACATCTACATCGGTACTGTATTGACGGGCAAAATTAAGAAACGTAGTATAGTGACCAGCTTCCGAAACCATCAAATCGTGGTAAAATTTGGCCAATTCTTCGTCTTTAATATTTTGCGAAAGCACCCTGAAGCGTTCGCAGCTACGTGCTTCGATCATAGCGGCAAACAAGAGCCTGTCTATAAAAGCCATGTTTCGGCTTCCATCTTTTTTGCTGAATTTGAGTAATTTGCCCACATAGTCGTCTTTGCGCTCGCGACCCAAGGTATAGCCACGCTGCTTGATAATTTCTACGACCTGCTGAAAATGCTGCATCTCTTCAATGGCAATAGCCGTTAGCGCATCAACCAGCTCCTGATGCTCCGAATTATTGGCAATCAGCGTAATGGCATTGGTAGCGGCTTTCTGTTCGCACCAGGCATGGTCGGTTAAAATCTCTTCCAAATTCGATTCTGCAATGTTTGCCCAACGTGGGTCTGTCAATAATTTTAATCCTAGCATGGTGTAACAGGTAATTCTGGGCAAAATTAGGAAAAAAGATACACTTGCGAAGTTTACGCAATTTGAAACTTCGAAAGGGTTACTTTACTTTTACAGAAATTTCAACCATGAAAAACCAAAAACTATTGATTATCGGATTGGTATGGCCAGAACCCACTTCGTCGGCGGCGGGTACGCGCATGCTCCAGCTGATCAATTTATTTTTGGATCAAGGTTTCCAAATCACTTTCGCTTCTGCCGCTACTAAAAGTGAATTTAGTTTCGATTTGCCAAGCATCGGCGTAACCGAACAGGAAATCAAGCTAAACGATTCGGGCTTCGATTCTTTTGTAAGCGCCTTAAATCCTGCCCTGGTAATGTTCGACCGTTTCATGACCGAAGAACAATATGGCTGGCGGGTAAAGCAGCAATGCCCCGATGCGCTTTTGATTTTAGATACTGAAGACCTCCATTTTTTAAGGATAGCCCGCCAGGAAGCTTCAAAAAAAGGTCGCCAGTTTGCAAATAGCGATTTGTTTTCGGATCATGCCAAAAGAGAAATCGCCTCCATACTTCGCTGCGACCTTTCACTGCTCATTTCCGAAGCAGAACAACAGCTGCTCAGGCAACAGTTCCACATCCACCCTTCGTTGATCTATTACCTTCCTTTTTTGGAAGAAGAACTCAGCGAAGACAAAATTGCGCATTGGCGAGGTTTTGAGGAGCGCAACGACTTTGTATTTATAGGCAATTTCCTGCACGAGCCCAACTGGAATGCCGTTCAGGTGCTTAAAACTACTATCTGGCCCTTGCTACGAAAGGCGCTTCCACAAGCAAATTTGCATATTTACGGTGCGTATCCCTCGCAAAAAGTACTGCAGCTGCACCAACCGAAAGAAAACTTCTACATCAAGGGCAGGGCAAAAAATGCGCAGGAAACCATTTCCAACTATAAAATCTTATTAGCGCCCTTACAGTTTGGCGCAGGTGTAAAAGGCAAACTGATTGATGCCATGCAGAGCGGCACACCAAGTGTAACCACCACCATAGGCGCCGAAGCCATTAAAGGCGAGATGAACTGGAACGGCTTTATTGAAGACAACCCTACACAGTTTGCTGCAAAAGCGACCCATCTTTATCAAAACAAGGAGCTCTGGGAAAATAGCCAACAAAACGGCATCGGTATCATCAACCAGCGCTATTCAAAAATATTATTTGGCCAGGCCTTGATCAAACAGCTACATGGGCTACTGGCCAACTTAACCGAACATCGTCAGCAAAACTTTTTTGGCCAGCTGTTGCATTACCATACCACACAAAGCACCAAATACATGTCGCTTTGGATTGAGGAAAAAGGGAAGAGAAGTTGAAAGGTTAAAAGTTTAAAGTCTAAAGTTGAAAGCTGGAAATTTAAAGCATAACATTTTATTCCCCTCCGTGGAGGGGTGCCCGCAGGGCGGGGTGGCTTAAAAGAAAGGAAGTAGAAGTTAAAGGTTGAAAGTCTAAAAGTTTAAAGTCCAAAGCTGAAAGCACCCCAACTTTTCAACCTCAATTCGGCAACCCTACACAACAATCCCCCAATCCCGCCTCAACTTTACAACATGACAACAATACTAAGCTAGAAACTCCGTAAATTTGCGCCATGGCAAAAATATCCATCAATCTGGCAACAGGTTCTCTGCAACAGGAAGAAATTATTGTAGGCATCGATTTAGGCACCACCAACAGCTTGGTTGCCTTCATCAATCCAGACAAGCAACCACAGGTTATCAACGATACCGGCAAAGGCGTTCTGGTACCATCGGTAGTGCATTTTAACGAACAAGGCGACGCCGAAGTGGGCAACGAAGCCAAGGTTTTTTTAACCACCGATCCTGCCAATACCATTTTTTCGGTGAAGCGCCTATTGGGTCGTTCCTATAAAGACGTAGCCAGCCATCAGGATATTTTTAGCTACAAAATTATCGACGACGACACCGATGCCTTGGTAAAAATCAAAGCCGGCAATAAATTTTATACCCCGATCGAACTTTCGGCCGAAATTTTAAAAGAACTGAAAGCAAGGGCCGAACATGCCCTCAAGACTCCGGTTAACCGGGCGGTAATTACCGTTCCGGCCTACTTTAACGATAGCCAGCGACAAGCTACGCGTGATGCGGGCAAACTGGCCGGACTAGACGTATTGCGCATTGTAAACGAACCAACCGCGGCCAGCTTGGCTTATGGACTGGGCCTAGACCCTACCCAACAAAAAACCATTGCCGTATACGATTTGGGTGGTGGCACTTTCGACGTGTCAATTCTTCAAATCCAAAACGGAATTTTCGAAGTACTTGCCACCAATGGCAATACGTTTTTGGGCGGCGACGATTTTGACCGAGCCATCCTCGATTATTGGATAGCAAAAAACAACTTAGACCTTAAAACACTTGCGCAAGACCATGTGCTGATGCAAACCCTGCGTCTGCAGGCCGAAGCGGCCAAAAAAGCATTGTCCACGCAAAACCTCTACAACGAAAAGCTGGGCGACATCTGGTGCACTTTAGACAAGCAGACTTTTGAACAGTTGATCGAGAGCAAAGTAGCCGAAACCATCAATTGCTGCAAGCAAGCCCTAAACGATGCCCATTTAAAAGCAAGCGAAATAGACGAAGTGGTTTTGGTAGGAGGCTCAACCCGTACACCATTTGTCAAACAGGCAGTCAGCCATTTCTTCAACCGCCAACCGCACGACCAAATCAATCCCGATGAAGTAGTAGCCCTTGGGGCAGCCATTCAGGCCGATATTTTAGCCGGAAATCGTTCAGACATTCTATTGTTGGATGTTACGCCACTATCGCTGGGCATCGAAACCATGGGTGGCTTAATGGACGTAATCATTGCCCGCAACAGCAAAGTGCCTACCAAGGCCGGTCGTCAGTACACCACCTCTATTGATGGCCAGGTGAACATGAAGATTTCAGTTTACCAAGGCGAACGCGATTTGGTAAAAGAGAACCGCAAACTGGCAGAATTCGATTTGAAAGGCATTCCGGCTATGCCCGCAGGGCTTCCAAAGGTTGACATCAACTTTTTGCTGAACGCTGATGGCATTTTAACCGTACAGGCCATCGAACTGCGTTCGGGCGTAAAACAGGAAATCGAAATCAAACCAAGCTATGGCTTAACCGATGATACCGTAGAAAAAATGCTGATCGACAGCATTGAACATGCCAAAAGCGACGTAGAACAGCGCATGCTGATTGAAGCCAAAAGCGAAGGCGAACAATTGGTGTATACCGCAGAACGATTTATTGGCAAAAATTCGCAAATCTTAAGCGAGGCAGAAATCAGCAGCACCAACGCCCATATCAACGCGCTCAAAGAAGCATTAGCCAAAGGCGAAAAAGACCTGATCCTGAAAAAAGCCGATGAACTGAACGAATTTACCCGACCTTTTGCCGAGCGATTGATGGACATGGCGGTTGGACAAGCCATGAAAGGCAAGAAAATAGACGAATAGCGTTGACTTGGCCAATTGAAAAGGGAAAGCAACTACGTTGCTTTCCCTTTTTTGTTATTTGTTACTGTTCGTAAACCGAAAGCGAAGCTCCCGGTATCGGGGTAGCGCCACTCGAGCCCAACTGGCTGAAAGAAAAACTGGCACCCATATCGGTATTGGTTTCTACCGCACAATAATACGGACTGCTCAACCACGAACAGCCGCTTACATCAGCATCATCAACCTTAATGTAATGCACACCGGTGTTGATATATTTGTACTCGGCCCTCACTTTACTTAAAGAAAAGGCACTCTGGGTAACCACCAAAGCCAGACCAGCCAATAAACATAAACTTGGCATACTCATCTGTTTCAGTTTTCTCATCATCGTTTGACTGCTGTTTTGCATTTGAAAAAGCAGACGAAAAAGTTTGGTTAAGGGAAAGATTGATTAGCTGTTTTCTGCTTTACCTAAGTTAATCGAAACCAGTTGTTTTTCCTTCACATGATAAAAAATCGAACATTTTTGCATTCTATAAGTATCAATTGTTTTCTTTAAAGCATAAGATACATTCCTATATTTATTTAACTCAACAAAGGATAATTTTACACCAATGACAACCTGCATTCAAACCACTTCCGAAAATCCCGATTTTCAGCAACTCGTTAAGCTACTGGATGCTGATTTAGCCGAAAAAGATGGCAGCGAACATGCTTTTTATGCCCAGTACAATAAAACCGACAACATTAAACATGTTATCGTGGTTTACCGCTCCGGCCTGCCCGTAGGCTGTGGAGCCATCAAAGCCTTTTCGGCAGAAGCCATGGAAGTAAAGCGGCTATATGTGAAACCTGAACACCGTGGCGAAGGCATTGCAACTACTATTGTTAAGGCACTTGAAGATTTGGCCAAATCATTGGGCTACGAAAAATGCGTGCTCGAAACCGGCAAACGCCAAAAGGAAGCCGTTGCACTTTACCAGAAAAACGGCTATCAAATTATCCCCAACTACGGCCAGTATATCGGCGTTGACAACAGTGTTTGTTTTGAAAAGATTTTGAGGTAATGGATAAGCGCAAAAACGTATTGGCCATCATCGGCAGCACCAGGGCCAACTCTTCCAACCTCAACCTCGTTAAAACTTTTGCCAGGCAAAGCGAACATGAGTTCGATGTACATATTTTTGAAAGCATAGGCAACCTGCCACATTTTAATCCGGATCTAGACACCGAAAGCCCTCCCCAAGAAGTCGTTGCCTTTAGAAAGCTGATTGAGCAAGCCGATGCTTTGCTCATCTGTACGCCGGAATATGTTTTTAGTCTGCCAGGCTCATTAAAAAATGCCATCGAGTGGTGTGTATCAACAACTTTGCTCTCACAAAAACCTACCGGATTGATTACCGCATCGGCCTCTGGACTGAAAGCGCACGAAGAACTGCAACTGGTGATGAGCACGGTAGAAGCCAGGTTTACCGAGGCCACTACCCTTTTGATACCAGGCATCAAGGGAAAATTCGACGCAAACGGCAACCTCATTGACGAACCTACGATTAAACAGCTCAAAGCATTTGAACTGGCTTTTGGAGCATTGCTTGATTAGCTATGCCGTGCTTTCTAGGTTTTAAAAAATTCGAAAGTATTTTGTATATTCAAGTATGAAAAGATTAACGTTTACACTCGCGTTAATCATCCCATTGCTATTATGTACTTCGTGGGGATTTTTTGCCCATCGGCGCATTAATCAACTGGCCCTATTTACTTTGCCACCCGAAATGCTGGGCTTTTACAAAAACGCCCACCAATACCTTACCGAACAGGCCGTTGGACCAGACAGGCGCAGGTATATCGATACGCTTGAAGCGCCAAGGCATTACCTCGATGTAGAAAACTACGAAGCGCACATCGACAGCATTCCGGAGAAATTCAAGGATGCGCTGGCCAAGTATGGGCAACAGAAACTTAACGAAAACGGCATTGTTCCTTGGCAGATCCAGCGAAGCTACTACGGTTTGATTAAAGCCTTCCAACTACGCGATTCGATAAAAATATTAAAATACTCGGCCGATTTAGGCCATTACATCGCCGATGCCCACGTGCCGTTGCATACTACAGCTAACCATAACGGGCAGTTGACCAACCAAGTGGGCCTGCATGCTTTTTGGGAAAGCAGGATTCCGGAGCTGTTTGCCCAACACTACAAACTGATAACAGGAAAGGCCCATTACATCAATGATCCCTTAAAAAGTGCCTGGGCCATAGTAAAGCACAGTCACCTGCTGGTAGATACCGTGCTGAAGATCGAAGCCGAGCTGCATGCCGAATTTCCTTCAGACCAGAAATACAGCTTTAGTGAGCACAACGGCACTATCGTTAAACAGTACGCTCCTGCCTATGCCAAAGCCTACCAAGACCGCATGCAGGGCATGGTAGAAAAACAAATGCGCGCAGCCATTTTAGCAGTAGGTTCTTTCTGGTATTCGGCATGGGTTGATGCCGGTCAGCCAATACTTAAAAACCTGGTTAAAACCGAGCCAAGCCCCGAAGAAAAACGCGCTGCAGAACTCGAAGTGAAAAAATACAAAGAAGGCCGGATTATTGGTCGCGAATATTAATCTTCGCTCGCCACGGTCTCTTCTGCAGCTTTAGATTTAAACCTGCTCCTTACCGCAGCGTAAATGGCCGGGAAGAAAGTAACTACCGCAATGAGTACAACCACAATATCGAAGTTTGCCTTAAACCATGGAATTTGCCCCAACAAATAGCCCGCGAACAACAAGCTGAAAATCCACGACACGCCGCCTACAATATTGAAAGTAGTAAACCGGCCAAAAGGCATTTTGGCAATACCAGCCACAAATGGCGCTATGGTCCTGAAAATCGGCAAAAAGCGACTGAAAATAATAGCCTTTCCACCATGTTTTTCAAAAAACTCGTGCGATTGATGGTAATATTTGAGTTTAAGGATTTTGTTCTTCTCTTTAAATACGCCTGCACCGAGTACGCTGCCGAGTTTATAGTTGAGCGTGTTGCCCAAAATGGCTGCCACAATCAGGATCACTAGCATCAGCCAGATATTCAGGTCGGTTTTACCTCCTGCAATGAGTGCGCCTGTTGCAAAAAGCAGCGAGTCGCCAGGCAAAAAAGGTGTTACTACAAAGCCTGTTTCGGCAAAAATAATAAGGAAAAGGATGAGGTAGGTTAAAGTATGGTATTCGTTTACAATGTCGGCAAGGTGCTTATCAATGTGCAGAATAAAATCCAAGAGTTGTTGCAGTAGTTCCAAAATATCTGATTTTTGCCCAAAAATAGGCATCTGCTTTTGATAACCGCGTATCTTTTAGAAATTATTAGTTATAAATTACCTTATTGATTTTTAAGATGGCATTTGAAGTGCCGTTAATCCAAATGGTATAGATTTTACCGGCCTCAAATTCAGATCCTGCAATGGTTTTATTTGCACTGCTGCCCAAAACCGAAATGTTAAGGTTAACATTTGGTTCTATAGAAAAATAGCCCGACGCTCCCTTAAATGGCAATGAATTAACCAACAAAACGCCTCCGGCCAGGTTTACATTCAGGGCATTGGTAAAAAAGGCGCCCAGGTTGATGATGCGTATCTTCGCTTTTCCCGCTTCTGTGGCGCCCAAATTATCTTCAAAAGTGAGCACTTCACCATTGCCTGTTTTGTCTTCTACATAAAATGAGGTGTAAGACAAGGTGGGCACAAAATTAAACGATGTGGGTGTATCTGCTACCCCATCAATAGCCACATAGGTATTTTTAACGCCCGATTGCACCTTTACATAATCGCTTACCTGTCCGGCATCAAGTGCGGCCATATTTATTTTGATATCGTCTAGATAAAAATCAACCTGCCCCGATTTGTTAGCGGCATTGATCATTTTCACCTTGGCATCTCCCTTTACCTCGTTTGTACCAGGCACATCGTCCTTTTTACAAGAAAACAGACACAAAACTGTAGCAAAAAAAAGCAGGCTCAAATAAAATGAGGTCCTATTTACGGGAGTAGAGATCGTTTTCATCAAGAGTTTGGTTAGGATGGGTATAATACAACAATGGCTCGGTCAAAAACCAAGCCATTATTTATGATTGTATTAATTTTGAACTATTTGCGCTTAGTAGCTGTTGTTCAGCATCACTGGCATTACCAACATCAGTACGTCTTCGTTCTCATCGTTGGTTTGTGGGATAAGCAAACCTGCACGGTTCGGGGTAGAAAGTTCTAAAGTTACTTCCTCGCCGCTTAAATTGCTCAACATCTCAATCAGGAAACGGGCATTGAAACCGATTTCCAAATCTTCGCCTTCATATTGACAGCTTAAACGCTCGTGTGCTTCATTGGCAAAATCCAAATCCTCAGAAGAGATATTCAATTCGCTGCCGCTGATCTTTAAACGAACCTGATGAGTGGTTTTATTGGCAAAAATAACTACCCTGCGCAAAGTGTTCAGGAATAATGCCCTGTCAATAACCAGTTTGTTCGGGTTGTTTGCCGGAATTACCGCTTCGTAATCTGGATAGCGCTCGTCGATTAAGCGACAAACCAAATTGATGTTTTCGAACTTGAAGAAAGCACTGGTGGCATTGTAATCAACCGATACATTAACATCGGTGCTTGGCAAGGCGGCCTTGAGCAGGGTTAATGCTTTTTTAGGCAGGATAAATGACGAAGCTTTATCAGCTTTGCTATCCATGCGGCGGTAGCGTACCAATTTATGGGCATCGGTAGCTACAAAGGTAATGTGCTGAGGCGAAAGCTGGCAATATACGCCAGTCATTGCCGGACGAAGCTCATCGTTGCTTACCGCGAAAATGGTTTTGGTAATGGCTTCGGTTAAAACCGATGCCGGCAGGTTTACCGAAGAGGCATTCTCTACGACAGGAATTTTCGGAAAATCGTCGCCGTTTTCGCCACTCAGTTTATATTTTCCATCTCCTGCACTGATCTCAATCGCAAACGAATTATCGTCGATGTTGAAAGAGATGGGCTGATCTGGCAAAGTCTTTAAAGTATCTAATAAAATTCTCGACGGAACGGCTACTTTACCTTCTTCTTTTGATTCGACAGCCAAAGAGGTCGTCATGCTGGTTTGCAGGTCGGTAGCCGAAATAGTGAGGCTGCCATCCTTGATCTCGAACAAGAAGTTTTCTAATATAGGCAAAACAGTACTGCTGCTTGAGGCACCATTAACTGTTTGTAAATGTTTTAATAACGTAGAAGTGGATACTATAAATCTCATAGTTTATTTTGTCTATTCTCAAAAATATAAAAATTACTTCGCATACTTATGTTTACGGTAATAATGTTGAAAAATTGCAAAACATATCAACAATAAAATCGGGGCAACGGCATTGATCAGCTGCCATTTTGTTTTTTCTGTGCGCAGCCTGGCCTTATCCAACAGCCTTACCTTGATTTCCTTGTTGCGCAGGGCGATAAGGTTATCGTCGTCGGTAAAATAATCGGCTATATTGAGCAGCAAGGCCTTGTTGCCATAGTTCTGTTGCGTATAGCGATCAAATCCCAACGGAAAGGGCGAACCATCGTTGGTGCTTACCTGGTTCTCGAATATGTCGCCATCGCCAATGACCATCATTTTAGTAGGCACGCTTTGGACAGGCACCTTGTAATTTTCGGTAATGCCCGCAGGTATAGGCCTGTTTAAAAACACCGATTTGAATTGGCCTTCCAACAATACGCCCACCGCTTTGGGCGAACTGGTGTATTCTTCTTGTTTAGGCCGTTCGTTAAGCATCTGCAAGGAAAGCATCCTTGGCGTTTCGAACACCTTATTGTAAGGCGAAGTGTACAAAACCACTCTTTTGTTTACGTTGGGCACGCCAATGGTATCAACAGTACTGGCAAACTGGCCGCGTATACCGTCAATGTTTTTAGTCAGGCTACTCGAGGTATCGGGCAGCAACACCGGATAAAATACCCAAGGCGCCAAATCTATTTGTGCCTGTTGGCCTGGAGCACCTGTAGCAATAGGAATAGAAACACAGTTCACATCGGCAATCAGGTTGTAATTGATCCTCGCACCGTATTCGAACAGCATATCATCTATGTTCAGTTGCCTGTTAAAAGTCATTTCCTGTCCACGGTGCTGCAAACTGTCGAGCTCTGCCCCAACCTGGTCAATGGCCCACACCAAACGTCCGCCCTTCATTACAAAATAGTTGATTTTGTACTTTTCCATTTCGCTCAATGGGGTTTGCGGTTTGGCAATAATCAGCACCTTCAAGCTATCCAATCCTTCTTTGGTAATAAGCTTAAGATCTACCCGGCCTACATAATGCTGCTGCGAAAGCGAAGTAATGGCATCGTAAAGGTAAAGATTGGAAGGTTCGCCATGGCCTTCGGTAAAACCGATCCTTGGATTGGAACCGCTCCTTAAACGCTTAATGGCCGAAGTAAACTGATATTCGAGGTTTTGTATAGAACTGGTGATATTTTCTTCATAGTCGCTGGCTGCACCGCCCGTTTTCTGCAAGAGATTGATGGGGGTTTGCTTGCCGTTGTATTCTACCAATGCCATCGGAAAGATGATTTTTTGGGTCAATCCGGCATCGTTTTTAATATTTACCGCCATCGGCTTAATGCCAATACGCGCTAAGCTATTGATTACGGTATCTTGTTCATTGGCAGGCAGCCCTTTAAGCGGGTCTTCGAACACAACCTTGATATTGGCTTTTGAATAGGCCTTGTAATCGTTCAGCAAATCTTTGGTCGCATTGCGCAGCCGTTTAAATGCGGCCGGAATTTCGCCATCCAAAAAAACGGTAATGACGATATCATGATCGGTTTTGGCCAGGTTATCCTTGGTTTTTTGGGTCAGGGTATAACGTTTTTCCTTGGTAAAATCGAAACGCGTATAAAACCGCTGGGCCAACACATTGAGCAGCACCAGTGCAAACACAAAAACAATTGCGCCAATATATTTATTGCTCTTTTTTACCATTTCCTGCCTCCTATCGCCAATTTACTCAGGCCCAAAAACAAGGCCACAAAAGTGATGAAATAAACCAGGTCGCGCGTATCGAGCACTCCCCTGCTGATGGATTGATAGTGTTCGTTGATGCCCAGGTTAACCAGCAAGCCTTCCAAAAACTGAAATTCGAACAATTTGCTGGCCGAATCGAAGCCACTAAAGCTAAAAAAGCAAAGGAATACAGCCACCGCAAAAGCAATAACCTGATTTTTGGTGATGGAAGAAGCGAAAATCCCGATGGCCGTAAAGGCGTTGCCCAATAAAAACAGGCCTAAATAAGAACCGATAACCGCACCGCTATCGATATTGCCTTTGGGAAGCCCCAACTGATAAATACTGTAATAATAAACCGATGTTGGAATTAAGGCGAAGAGCAACAATACCACACAAGCCAGGTATTTGGCGGCAATGAGCTGCAAATCGGTTAGCGGGCTAGTAGCCAAAAGCACGTAAGTGCCTTCCTTGCGTTCTTCGGCAAACGAACGCATGGTGATGGCCGGCACCAGAAACATGAACAAGAAGGGCACTAAGCCAAAAAAGCTGCCCAGTTCGGCATAGCCATAATCCAGAATGGAGGTATCCGGAAAAAACCAGAGGAGCAGCGCACAGGCCAACAAAAAAACACCAATGGTAATATAAGCCATTAGCGAATTTAAAAAACTGAAGAGTTCTCGTTTAAAAACTGCGTACATGCATCGGAATTAATACGGCCGAAGTTAGAGAATATTCGGCAATTTTCATGCATGGGTTAATTGGTTCATTGGCTGATTAGTGAGGTGGATTGCTGCATCCTCAGGTGGTGATGTGCCCTGCTTTGAGCCTTGGCCTTTTTGCTTGATGGCTACCTTTTATAGGATGGGTGCTTTGTTCAAGCTGCGAACTGAAAACTGCCTGATTGTAAATCTCATTCCAGCCAATGCAATACATCTTCCAGTGCCAACCATTGCGCCCGCCAACAAAAAAAAACTCCCCTGCGGGAGGAGAGTTTTTCATTATCGCTTTGGTTTCAGCTTAGAAAGTAAAGCCTGCGCCAATCGTAAAAACCCTGTTCTTGAATTTTACGATATCTGATGCATCGCTGCCCAAAATATTGCTCAAGCCCAAGCCATAGCCGGCATGAAAGTTAAGCCCATTTTTAAGTTCGAATCCAGCCATAAAGTTAAGGCCGAAATCGCCACGCTTGAAATCTGTTCCCAGTTCAATGTCTTCTTTTGCACCACCAGCCTTGGCGTTGGCATCAACGGCGATGGCGTAATATGGACCAAAACCCAAAAACACCCTGCCTGCATTGCCGGCGTTGAATCTCACTATGGCATTAACCGGAATTTCGATATAGGTAAAGTTCAGGGTTCCAGTAACCATTTCATTGCCGTCTTCAATATCGATAGCGCCGGTTACCTTGGTTCCCTTGTTACTCAAGGTTAATCCAGGTTGTACCGAGAACATGGGCGAAACCGGAATATCAACGGTACCACCTACATAATAAGAGGTTTTAGAATCGAGGCTAACCGAAGCACCCATGGCCGAAACCACCATATTAGGGAAAGCCACGCCGGCCTTGATGCCAAATTTAACCGGAGCGTTTTGGGCAGATGCCGTAAAGGCTAACGTTGCTGCCATCGTCAACAAAAGAAATGTTTTCTTCATCTGTTTGTTTTGTTTATGGTTTTATCTGATTTTCAGCAAAGTTATAATAACTAGACCATTAGTTTACATTTTCGCTCAAATTTAATCTCTAAAAAAAGAGCTTCCTTACGGGAAGCCCTTCATTGCTATAGATTTTGAGAAAGTTATAGTCCGGAATGAACATCCGTTGGACTAACTGCCTGCTAAGTTCTCCTAATTTTTTAATCTTCACCTATCCGTAGCCATTTTTTAACGCTTTTTAACCTGTTTTACGCTTTTTAACAAAAAAGCCTCCCAAATTTGGGAGGCTTTTTCAATATCAGTTGCGTTCAGTTCTTACAAACCGAAAGCGTAAGCTAAACGTAGACCAACGAATGATGCAGTACCATTGTTAGACCATCCTTCGTAACGTACACCAAAATCTAAGCTAGATTTATCGGCTACTGAGAAAGATGCACCAAGACCTGGCGAATAAGCAAATGCAGTTGAACCACCAGTTTCAGTACTGAAAGCAGCACCTAGCTCGGCAACACCGTAGAAGTTGCCACCAAAATAATATTTACCGCCAACTTTAACTGGGATAGTACCTTGGTTTTTAAAGCCTAAATCTTTCCATTCTTTTTTTGGAGACATTGAAATGTAACCTGCAGAACCTGTTAAGTTGAATGATTTAGCTACTGTGTGCTCATATTGCAATGAACCACCATAACCTAAGCTATAACCAGTTGACAAATCGCCCACTGGAAGTGCAAACTCTGCACCTACGCTTAATTTACTTACCGCACCTTCAGTTTGAGCTGATGCTGCAAGGCCTAACCCGGCTACCAATGCTAATGATAATAATAATTTTTTCATGTGTTGTGAAATTAAATTGTTTATTTATTGCCTACTCAGACGCAACAATTCAGCCAATAGTTACAAAACATTCAAAATTATCTGAACAAAAAAGCTAATAAAATGAATTTCAGCTGGTTAATTTTCTAAAAATTTCTTCAAGCGATTCGCCAGCATTCTGGCTCTTCAAGTCGGCCATCGTGGCATTTGCGACAATTTGTCCTTTGCTGATAATGATTACTTCGTCGCAGAGCGCTTCTACCTCCTGCATGATATGCGTAGACAAAATGACAGTCTTATTTTTGCCCAAATCCCTAATCAGTTTCCTAATATCGGCCAATTGGTTAGGATCTAAGCCCGAAGTAGGCTCGTCTAGGATAAGTACCTGCGGATTGTGGATAATAGCCTGGGCCAAACCTACCCTTTGCTTATAGCCTTTGGAGAGCTCGCCTATTTTTTTGTGCTGCTCAGAACCCAGCCCCACCATGGCAATCACTTCGCGAATTCTTTGGTCGAGGTTATGTACACGGTACAACTGGCCTACAAAGCCCAAGAACTCGCGCACATACATTTCATTGTACAATGGCGTATTTTCGGGCAGGTAGCCAATGAGGCTCTTTACCTGCAAGGGAGCAGTTACCACGTTTTGGCCACAAACTTCGGCTTCGCCGGCACTTGGGCTCAGATACCCGGTCAGCATCTTCATGGTTGTAGATTTACCTGCTCCATTCGGGCCCAAAAAGCCTAATATCTGTCCCGGCTTCGCTTCAAAGCTAATGCCATCAACCGCTTTCTGCTGTCCAAAGTATTTGGTTAAAGCCTTTACGCTGATGCTCAATTTATTTGATGGTTAAGTTTGCAAATTTCAATTTTTTCTCGGCCCTATAATTATCCAATTGCTTTCCTGCCAATGCCAATTCGTCGCTCGACAGGATATCTGCACCGTTAGCAACCAATTTTTCATAAACCTTTTGGTTGGGATTGGCTATGGCGCTCTTGTCTAAGTTGCCCATGGTACCCAAAATACAAGTAATTCCTTTGCTGTGCAAATATTCGTACACCGCCTTATCAGGAGCCGACGTACCAACAAAAGCTACAATCCTATGGTTTGGCACGCCCATCTGGTTTAAACGCTCAATATCGGCAATGCTTCTGGCCGATGCCGAAATCATCAAGTCAGGCGCCAAGCGGTGCACTTCGGCGGCCTGATTGGCATTGTAGGTAATGATAATCGAGTTGCTTTCTGATTTGGTTTTACGTACCGAAGCAATAATCTTGGCATAAGGAACACCTTTTTTCAAATCAATGGTAAACAAAACCTTATGCTTGCCCCAGGTTAGTACTTGGTCTAAAGTGGGGATCTTAAAGCTGGTTTCTTTGCCGTTATCGTCTTTGAGCCTGAATTTTTGCAATTCGGCATAGGTATAGTTGCCAATTAGTCCAGTGCCGGTGCTGGTCCTGTCCAATTTATCGTCATGCATGATAACCAATGCCGAATCTTTGCTCAGGGCTACGTCAAACTCGATAATTACAGGCTGATAAGTTGTCGCGTTCTCAAAAGTTTCGATGGCATTTTCGGGAAATCCGTCCATTGGCCCGCCACGGTGCGCGCTGATTAAGGGATAGCCGTCTGTTTTGCGGTTCAGGAAGTTCCTCAATTCATCCGCATTGCGAAACGAAAGGTAAAAATGTTTGGCAGGCGCTACAAACGACAAGCAAACCACGAACACTGCCCCTAGAGCTAGGTATATTTTTTTCATCTTGATATTTTTATTGTTGCAACAACCATGATTTTGCGTTGAAAAGCCACGTTTATTTCCTCCCCAAAAGTAAACGAAATGTTTTAATTGTCCGATGATAGCATATTAAATTGTGATGAATGACTTGTAACATCTGTGCGATTGGTTCATTAATCATTAGTCATTGGTTCATTAGTTCATTGGTTTTAAAACTGATGCCGAACCGCAAACTACAAACTGCCAACTTACAACTGGTAACTTACAACTGCCAACCGCCAACTGTAAACCGATACTTGATACTTTCCCATAACCGAAAACTGTTTTTTATTATCTTTGTCGCATTATGGCTAAATCAAACGACGAACAATTTAAAAATGTAATCTCCCACGCTAAAGAATACGGTTTTGTATTCCAAAGTAGCGAAATATACGACGGACTAAGTGCTGTTTACGACTACGGCCAATTGGGTGCCGAACTTAAAAACAACATCAAAACCTATTGGTGGAAAGCCATGGTGCAAATGCACGAAAACATTGTAGGCATCGATTCGGCAATTTTCATGCATCCCAAAGTTTGGAAAGCCAGTGGCCACGTTGACGGCTTTAACGACCCGATGATCGACAATAAGGATTCGAAAAAACGCTACCGTGCCGACCAGTTGTTGGAGAACAAAATTGACGAACTGTATTCGGAATTAGCCAATTTCAGCGAAGCCAATCAAGCCCAATTCGAAGGATTTCAGCAAAGCATTCTGGCCATGAGCGATGAAGAACAAGCGGCTTGGATCAACGGCTTCAAAAATGAAACCGAAGCTTTAAACAGTTCACAATATCCCTTTGTTGAAGAACCAAGCTGGAGGTTTGTTAAAAAAGGCCTGGCGCTTGAGGTAGAAATGAACCTGGCCCTGAAGGCCGAAAACCTTTCGCAGCTAAAAGACCTGATTGTTGATTATAAGGTAATCTGCCCTATTTCCAAAACTTCTAACTGGACAGACGTACGTCAGTTTAACCTGATGTTCAGCACCCAATTTGGTGCCATGGCCGATGGCAGCGAAGAAGTTTACCTTCGCCCGGAAACCGCACAGGGTATATTCGTCAACTTTCTGAACGTACAAAAAACCGGCAGGATGAAAATTCCTTTTGGCATTGCGCAAATTGGGAAGGCTTTCAGAAACGAGGTTATTGCCCGCCAGTTCATCATGCGCATGCGCGAGTTCGAACAAATGGAAATGCAGTTCTTTGTACGCCCCGGCGAAGACAAAAAATGGTTTGAATATTGGAAAGAGGCCCGCTTGAAATGGCACAAGGCCTTGGGTACCGCTCCAGAAAAATACCGCTACCACGACCATGTTAAATTGGCGCACTATGCCAATGCGGCCACCGATATCGAATTTGAATTCCCATTCGGATTTAAAGAAGTAGAAGGCATCCACAGCCGCACCGATTTCGACTTGTCGCAACACCAGGAATATTCTGGCAAGAAAATGCAGTATTTCGACAGCGACCTCGACGAAAACGGCAAGCCTTATGGCAACTATGTGCCTTATGTGATCGAAACTTCTATTGGCTTAGACCGCATGTTCTTGTTGACTATGATCAATGCACTTGAAGAAGAAGACCTGAGCACTGCCGAAAAGCAAGACAGCCGCACCTTGCTGCGTTTGCACCCTGCCCTCGCTCCTATTAAGGCCGCCATTTTCCCGTTGACCAAAAAAGACGGACTGCCTGAAAAAGCCCGTGAAATTATGGATAGCCTGAAATTGGACTTCAACTGCATCTACGAAGAGAAAGATGCCATTGGCAAGCGTTACCGCAGACAGGATGCAATCGGAACGCCTTTCTGCATCACGGTTGATCACCAAACCCTGGAAGACAATACCGTAACCATCCGCCACCGCGACACGATGGAACAGCAGCGCATCGAAATCAAGGATCTTCATTTTACGATAGACAGCAAGGTAAGCTGGAGAACCTTATTAACTTAATTATTTTATTTCAGGTTAACATTGTATATTCATCCAAGAGCTAAATCCTCTTGGATGTTTTATTTCCGACTTATTTGAATGCCGAAAAAAATAGTTCTACTTATTTTACTTGTGGTTTTAATGGGAAGCAAATCCCGTGCAGCAATCTTTACGGTTCTAAATAACAACGATAGCGGACCAAATTCTTTTAGGGAGGCTTTAACAAAGGCAGCGGCCAACGGAAATAGCGAAATCGATTACATCTATTTCAACATTCCTGGCAATACCGTTGCCGAACGTACGATTAAACTTTTAACAGACCTCCCTTCCATTACAACAGACCTTGTTATTGATGGTTCTACGCAACCCGGCATCGATGTTTCTATAAATGGTGCAAAAATTATATTGGATGGGAGCGGTTTCGCCTATCAGTTTTTTAATGACCAGTCGGTTTTAAAGGTTTCACAGGTCAATGTTTTTGAAATGTACGGAATGGTTGTCAAGAACTTCTTCACCACTTTTATAGGTACTGTAACCGGCCCAAGAGGCCTATATTTTACTAAAAACACAAAAAAAGCAATCACTGTCTCTTATACACATCTAAAAGGGGGGGGGGGGGGGGGGGGGGGGGGGGGGGGGGGGGGGGGGGGGGGGGGGGG
>NZ_JAELUC010000055.1 GCF_016429155.1 Pedobacter sp. ASV12
CCCCCCCCCCCCCCCCCCCCCCCCCCCCCCCCCCCCCCCCCCCCCCCCCCCCCTTTTAGATGTGTATAAGAGACAGTCCTACACCAGAAAGCTCAACGACAAGGAGATAGCCTTGTTGATAAATGGAGAGGTTAAAATGCAGGTAGACCTGAAAGCCGCCTGCGACAATTACGACCGTATTGCCAATGTAGCCTTGCTATTGATCGAAAAAGGCAAGAACTATCCGGCTGTAGCCAAACGTATAGAAATTGGTCGCTACATTACGCCGTTTATGGACATGAACAAACAACCTAATGTTAGGCCTTATTTATGGGATGCCTCTGCTATTGGCAAGATAGTGGGCAATAAGTCTCTTGCAAACCAATACGATTTTTATATCCAGATGAATGTTTTCGGCGTGCCTTATGCAGCGCAGAAGCAGGTGAAGGGATGCGAAGGCAGAAATGATGTGTTTATAGGCAATCTTTATTTTGATGTTAAGGCTGGGCAGAAAAGATCAAATACAGCGTATCAGCTGATCCCGATTGCCTACAGCGATTCGCTTAATAATTACAAAGCCACGGATAGCTTAGGCAAAACCACCCGGACCTATACTTTTAAAACCGAGAAAAACCTCAAAGACGTAGAGTTTTTTATCATTTCTTCCAATCACGGCGCCAATAAAAATGGAGAAGAATACAACAGGAGAGTACATTACATTTATGTAGATAATGTGTTGCAACTGAAGTATATCCCTGGCGAAAACACCTGCGAGCCTTACAGGCAATACAATACACAATCGAATGGGATTTATGGTAAAACACCTAAAACCGATGAGCAGTGGCAGAAATTTTCTAACTGGTGCCCTGGCGCTGTTATTCCTTTGCGCAAAATCAAGCTCGATAAGTTGCCGAAAGGCGAACACCGTTTGCAGCTTGTAGTTCCTGATGCAAAGTTCGAGAACAAGGAAGGCTATATCCCTTTTTCGGCCTACGCGCTGGGCAGGTAAGAAACCTGTTATAGGGTTAAGCCTTCGCCAGCCTTTGCAATGGTCGTTTTGTCGGGATTCTGTAGCAAGGGAATATGCCCCAGGCAAGGAAGCTGGCTATAGGTTAAAATGTAGGTTTCGCTTTCTGGGTTAGTCACGCCATTAAATACAAGGCCTTTTACCGGAATTTGGTACTGCTTTAAGAGGTTGATGCTGAGCAAGGTATGATTAATGCTGCCCAGATAGTTTTGCGATACCAAAATCACTTCCAGCTCAAGGTGTTTAATCAGGTCTACAATCAGGTGCTTGTCGTTTAACGGTACCATTAAGCCACCGGCGCCTTCTACAATTAATGTATTTTCGGTAGCAGGAAGTACGATTTTGTCGAGCTCGAGGGCAATACCATCCAACTTTGCCGACAAATGTGGCGAAAGGGGCTGGGTAAGCCGATAGGTTTCGGGATGGATAACGGTTTGGTGGTTGCTGATCAGGTTTTGAATGGCCAGACTGTCGCTTTGCTCCAAATCGCCCGACTGGATGGGTTTCCAGTAATCGGCTTGTAGTTTCTCGGTAATTACTGCGCTGGTAATGGTTTTTCCAATTCCGGTTCCAATTCCGGTTATAAAATATTTATTCGACATTTTAAATCAGTTCTTTAAGCTGCTGAACCAAAGCGGTAATTTCAGCTTCCGTATTATAGGTATGTAAACAAATCCTGAGCCTTTCTTGGCCTGCGGGTACCGTTGGACTTAAGATAGGCCTCACATCAAATCCTTTTTCCTGCAGTTGCAAAGCTGCATTTCTAGCTTCGCTATTGTTATTGAAAAGGAGGGTTTGAATGGCACTTGTACTTTGAATATTTTTTATGTTTAACTTGTTGATTAATAGGTTATATGAATCTATTTTTTGATGTATTTGTTCAGTATATTTTTCCTTCGTCAGCCACTCGTAGGCACAGCGTATGGCGATGATATTGTGCAAAGGCATAGCGGTGGTATAAATGAAAGAGCGGGCAAAATTAATAAGGTAATTGCGCAACACTGCCGATCCTAAAATGATAGCGCCGTGCGTGCCAATGGCCTTGCCAAAAGTAACAATCCGGGCAAAAACAGCATTTTGCAGGCCTAGCTGCATCACCAATCCTTCTCCGCTTGGCCCGAATATGCCGGTAGCATGCGCTTCGTCGACAATCAAGTTGGCTCCATATTTTTGGCAGAGCTCGCTCATGTCTTTTAGTGGTGCTGCATCGCCATCCATCGAATAGATGCTTTCTACCACGACATAGATGTTTCCTGTAGCCTGTTTTAGCTTTTGTTCGAGTTCGTTGATGTTGTTGTGCCCAAACTTAAAACGGTTGGCCAAGCTCAGTCTCGATCCATCGATTAAGCTGGCATGAATAAGTTCGTCGGTTATAATGGTATCGCCACGCTGTGGAATAGCAGATAGCAAGCCTATATTGGCATCGTAACCCGAATTGAAAATCAATCCGGCCTCGGCCTGATGGAAACTGGCGATCCAGCTTTCTGTTGCTTCGGTGTAGGCATAATTGCCACTTAACAGGCGTGAACCTCCAGAACCGTTTAGGCCTGGCGCAATGCGTTTGGTTTCTGCATTGATGTATTGATGCAAGGCTGCCGAGTGCGCAAAACCCAAATAATCGTTAGAAGAAAAGTCTACCAGCGAATTTTCGTGCTTTAGCGAACGCCATAGCCCCTTTTCGCTTCGTTCTTTTAACCGTTGTTCCAAAAATGAATGGGCTTTGCTCATTGGTTTCAAAAATAAGCAATGTGCCGTATTTCTATGCTTTTAATGCCAAATAAAGTAAGGCTGCCAGGGTAGAACCGATAGCCGGACCTATAATCGGTACCCAAGCGTAGCTCCAATCGCTGCTGCCTTTGCCTTTCATGGGGATGAGGCTATGAATAAGGCGCGGACCTAAATCGCGGGCCGGGTTAATGGCATAACCAGTTGTGCCTCCCAAAGATAAACCGATTACCCAAACCAGAAAAGCAACCGGAATAGCGCCCATAGATCCCATACCGATGGTGGTGAGTTCAGGCTTGCCAAAGCTTGGATCGGTAAAATAAAAAATCACAAAAATCAACACGAAAGTTCCGATTACCTCAGAAAGAAGGTTCGACATGTTGTTTCTGATGGCTGGTGCCGTGGCAAAGGGAGCGGCCTTTAAGCCTGGATCGTCGGTAGCATCGAAATGGTCTTTGTACATCAGCCACACCAAAAACGAACCCAGCATGGCTCCTGCAATTTGCGACAATACATAATACGGAACCAAATTCCAGGCGAATTTGTGAGCAATGGCCGCGCCCAAGGTTACGATGGGGTTGAGGTGTGCGCCGCTGTATGGCGCGGCAACTACCACGGCTACAAAAACGGCCAACGCCCAGGCGGTGGTAATAACGATCCAGCCACTGTTGTTGCCCTTGGTGCCTTTAAGGACCACATTGGCCACTACGCCGTTTCCCAAAAGGATCATGATGGCGGTTCCTATAAATTCTGCAAGATATGGTGACATTTGTTTATGTTTTTAGTCATTTTCGATAGCGTTAATTTTGGCCGCTTTGATGGCGCGGTTCCAGCCTTTGATTTTTGCGGTGTTGTCAAGCCCTTCGGTAGCGGTAAAGGTCTGGTCTATCTGCCACTGCGATTTGATTTGTGCTACACTTTCCCAAAATCCGGTGGCCAAGCCAGCCAGGTAGGCAGCCCCAATGGCCGTTACTTCGGTAATTTTGGGCCTAATGACCTTGCAGTCCAGTACATCAGCCTGAAACTGCATTAGCAGATTGTTGGCCGTAGCGCCACCGTCAACCCTTAATTCGGCAATGCCGACACCCGCATCGCTTTCCATGGCCTTGAGCACATCCATGGTTTGATAGGCGATGCTTTCTAAAGCCGCCCTGGCTATATGCGATTTATTGGTACCCCTGGTTAGTCCGGTTATGGTGCCGCGTGCATGTTGATCCCAATGAGGAGCTCCCAAACCCGCAAAGGCAGGCACGATGTATACGCCCTGCGTATCTTTTACCTTGGCGGCCAGTTTTTCTACATCCGCCGATTTGGAAATGAAGCCCAGCTCATCCCTTAACCATTGTACAACAGCGCCAGCAATAAAAATACTGCCTTCTAAGGCATAATAAACTTCGCCATTCAGTTTCCAGGCAATAGTGGTTAACAAATTATTGGTCGATATTTTTGGTGTTTTTCCGATGTTCATCAGCATAAAGCATCCGGTACCGTAGGTGTTCTTGACCATGCCTGGCTCAATGCACATCTGTCCGAACAAAGCGGCTTGCTGGTCGCCGGCTATGCCCGCAATCGGTATTTTGGCTGCCAGTATTTGTCCGGCGGTTTCGCCATATATTTCGCTTGATGACTTTACTTCGGGCAGCATGGAGCTTGGAATGCCAAAAAGCTCAAGCAACTCCTCGTCCCATGTTAAGGTGTGGATGTTGTAAAGCAACGTACGAGAGGCATTACTTACATCGGTTACGTGGGTTGCTCCGTTGGTTAGCTTCCATATTAACCAAGTATCTATGGTGCCAAAGGCCAATTCTCCCTTGGCTGCTTTTGCTGTTGCCCCTGGTACGTTTTGTAAAATCCATCGGGCTTTGGTAGCCGAAAAGTAGGAGTCGATAATCAGTCCGGTTTTATCTTGTAAGGATTTGGCCAAGCCTTTGCTTTTGATTTCGTCGCAATAGGCCGAAGTGCGCCTGTCTTGCCAAACAATGGCATTGTATATCGGCTGGCCGGTTGCCCGGTCCCAAACCACGGTGGTTTCCCTCTGGTTGGTGATGCCGATGGCATCGATGTCTTTGGCCGTTAATCCGGCTTTGACGATGGCTTCGGCCGCAACGGCCAATTGGGTAGACCATATCTCGAGCGGATCGTGTTCAACCCATCCGGCTTCGGGATAAATCTGCTTGAATTCTTTTTGCGCAATAGATACGATTTCGCCACTGCGGTTAAATACAATGGCTCTCGAACTCGTTGTTCCTTGGTCGAGCGCTAACACATAGTTGCCCATAAGTATATATTTGGTTAAGGTTTTAGTTAGTCAAGTATTTATTGCCCTTGATAAACATAGCCATTAGCTAATTTATTAAATTTTTCGATTTGGTCTGCTTCCCATTTTTTGTCGAGGCCTAATTCTGCAGCCATCAGTCCAGCTACTAGCGTACTCATTTCAATAGCGGCCTTGGCATCGATAAATAGCACCCTCAATCTTCTGCTCAGCACATCTTCTACCGTCAATACCATTTCGCTCCGTACCGCCCAGATTACTTCTGCTGCCATATAGGGGAAACTTGGATGCAAAAGTGCCAACAGCGCTGGTCTTTGCAGGCACAAATCTTCGATATGCTTGCGGTCTGTGCCGTAGGTATTGAGGTAATCGTTACCTGTGGCCTGGCTATTGCCGTGTATGGGCAAATGCTGGGTAGCGCAGGGGCGAGGGGCAAGGCCCATTTCGCCGATGGCCAGGTTTACGGTGTCTTCGGCCATTTTGCGGTAAGTAGTCCATTTGCCACCAGTAATAGTGAGCAAGCCTTTGGCAGAAACTACTAATTTATGGTCGCGACTAATTTCTTTGGTGCTATTTTTCCCTGCTTTAGCTGGGGCAGCCAGGGGTCTAAGGCCAGAAAATACGCTCAGGATATCGCTGGTGGTAGGCTCGTTCTCAAAATAGGCACTCGCATTGTTCAAAATAAAATCTATTTCCTGTTGCAAGGCCCTAGGTTCGAGGCTATGTTCTTCAATGGGGGTGTCGGTGGTGCCAATCAATAGATGTTCATGCCAAGGTACGGCAAAAAGTACCCTTTTGTCGCTGGTTTTGGGTATCATTAAAGCATAGCTGCTGTTTAAGAACTCCCTTTTAAGCACCAGGTGCACGCCTTGGCTCGGACGTACCATTTGAGCCGCATTTGGGTTGTTGAGTTTTAAAATGTCATCGACAAAGATACCGGTAGCATTGATTACGCATTTTGCGCCGAAATTATAGCGACCATCAGACAGCGCATCTTTTACTTCAACGCCACAAACGGTATCGCCATTTTTGAGGAGCCGGGTAACCTGCATATAATTGATGAGCATGGCACCTTGTTCTTGTGCAGTTTGCATGAGGTTAATGGCCAGACGGGCATCGTCGAATTTGCCATCGAAATAACTGATGCCGCCCTTCAGTCCTTTGCTTTTAATGCCGGGCATTAATGCGCTTATTTCTTTTT
Organism: Pedobacter sp. ASV12; assembly: GCF_016429155.1. GTDB lineage: Bacteria > Bacteroidota > Bacteroidia > Sphingobacteriales > Sphingobacteriaceae > Pedobacter. The sequence continues at coordinate 6,208 of NZ_JAELUC010000055.1, forward strand.
GGGGTCTGTAGCGCGATTTGCCAAAGCTCAGTTTGCCGGCCAGCCAATCGTATAGCGTAAGGCCAATGCCATATTTAAGTATCGACCACCAGGAATAACAGGGAATGATGAATTCTTCTTTATGGACCAGGTGCGCTGCATTTTTGGCCAATAAGCCACGTTCTCTTAAGGCATGTTTTACCAATCCGATATCGCCTTGCGCCAAATACCTTACGCCGCCATGTACTAGTTTGGTGCTTCTGCTCGACGTGCCTTTGGCAAAATCGGCCTGTTCAACCAATAAGGTTCGGAGGCCCCGATTGGCTGCATCAACGGCAATGCCCAATCCGGTTGCCCCACCACCAATAATGATGATGTCCCAATCAATTTGGGTGGCAAAAAGGTAATGGTCTGGTTTGCGCATCAGGATAAATGTAATCAATAAATACAACAACCAATAAGGCTTTTGCTAATGTTAACATTGGCCATCCCATAATTAAGCTTTGAATTAAAGGCTTTTGCTGTTCTTGTTTTTAAGTTAAATATAAATTAACAAATGGATAACAATAGCTTTATAGCTTAGCCCATGAAATGGAACTTAATTACAGGGTGCTAAATGATGAAGATCTGATCGGTTTAATTAAGCTCAATGACGGCTTGGCGCTAGAGTGCTTGTTCAACCGATATTACCAGTCGCTTTGCAGGTTCATTGCCATCCATTTAAAAGATTACAGCAGGGCCGAAGAGCTTATTGCCGATCTTTTTATCAAGTTGTGGGACAACCGTTCTACGCAAGAAATCAGATCGGTGAAAGCCTATTTGTTTATCGCAGCTAAAAATATGGCCATTAATCATGCCCAAAGGCCTAAAAACAAAATCGACTATTGCGAAGATTACGAGTCCGCTGTCGAGTTGCCACATACCGGACCTAACCCGTTCGATATCATTTCGAGCAAAGAAGCTTATCATGAAATGATGCAGCTGATCTGGCTTTTGCCCGAACGCCAACGAGAAGTGCTGCTGATGAGCCGGCTAGAAGATTTAGACAAAAATAACATTGCTGCTATTCTCGGCATTTCGGTACGTACGGTCGAAACCACTTTGTACCAGGCTATCAAAACCCTGCAACACATGGTAAAGACCTCGCCAAATCAACTTTAATGCAGTTTCTTGCCGGTTAACTTTTTCTTAATATAAACTTAACTTTTTTAACTACGTATTGAACTTCCAGATTCCTGTCTTAGCTATAGAACACGGATTTTAATGGAAGAATACTACTATCAGTTAATAGCACATTATTTTAACAAATCGATCAATAGCGAAGAACTGCAGCAACTCAAGTATTGGGTTGAGCGCAATGAGTCTAACCAGCGTAAATTCCGCGAGGTACTGAGGATTCTTGAAGCTGCAGAAAGGTATGGACAGCAACCTACCAGCCAGGCCAAGAGCTGGGCGCTTGTTGCCAATCACGTCTCGCAAAGCTTGGCAAACGAGGAGCCAAAGCCTAAAATAAAAAAGCTAGGCGGGTGGCATCGCTATGCTATGGCGGCCATGGTAGTGATGGTTTGTGGTATCGGATTGCTGCTGTTTAAATCAGACCGGGCCAAGACAGGGCAACAGACCATTGTAAAGGTTATCAGCAATCCAAACGGCGAGCAACGTTCAATTACCATGCCCGATGGCTCGATAGTTTACCTCAATGCCGGTAGCCGCATGAGCTACAACGCCCATTTTAGTACCGATAAAAGAGAAGTAAAATTAGAGGGCGAAGCCTTTTTTGATGTGGTGCACGAAGCAAGAAGGCCATTCGTTGTCAGAACCGGCAAAGTATCGACTACCGTGTTGGGTACCTCGTTCAACATCAAGGCATTTCCGGCCAAAGCCGTAGAGGTTACCGTAGAAACCGGAAAGGTTGGCGTAGTGCTGCAAAGGGCAAATAAAAAAGATATAATCAATTTCCTGTTGCCTAACGAACAGCTGCTGATTGATGCCACTACCGAAAAAATAGTGAAACAAAGCATCAATGCCACGGATGTAAGTGGCTGGAAACAATATAAGCTGGTTTTTTACAACATGTCAATGCAGGATATTGCAGCCTCGATAGAGCGGGCTTACGATGTAAAGATCAGCTTCAAACAGCCTCGAACAGCCCAACTGAAACTAACGGCAAAATTCGACAAATGTGGCATCAAGCAGGTTATGGAGGTGCTTTCGAAACTTGCAGGCACCCATTACGATATTAAACAAAACAACATCACTATTTATTAAAGCACGAAAAAACTATGGCATAAAAAATTGACGATTACACAAAAAAACCAGAGTTCGCTGATAACGGCTCTGGCTTCCTAAAACACGCTGACAACGCATTTATAAGTAAAAAATTGAATAAATATATGAAAATTAATTTCCGGTGGGCAAGAAATGCCCATCAACGTGCAATAAAGACATTAATTTGCATGATATTGCTCTTGGTGCAGCTGCTGCCTGCCCAAGTGTATGCACAAACCGATAAGAAAATCAGGTTCAGTGCAAACGACATCACGATTAAACAGGCATTTGAGCAACTCGAAAAACTGAGCGGCATGAGCATCAGCTATAACAACAGCCAGTTTAACGACCAGCTAAAGGTGCAGATTGCCCAAAAGGAACGTACGGTTGCCGAAGCCTTAAACCTGATTTTGAAAGATCTTCCGGTTACTTTTAAGGTAGCGGGCGATAAAAATATCCTGATTGTGAAGAGGGCAACCACTACAGGTAAATTAGCGGGCAGGGTAACCGACGATAGTGGCAGTCCCATCCCGGCAGCGGTTATCCATATTGTTGAAGTCAACAGGACTATCCAAAGTGCCAACGATGGTACTTTTAGCCTCAACCTCGAACCTAATGTTTATACGGTTGAAGTAAGGTATATCTCGTTCGAAAGCGCAAGACACCAGCAGGTTAAAGTTGTGGCTAACCAAACGGTTACGCTCAATGTGGTACTTAAAGCATCAAGTACGGCTTTGGATGAAGTAGTGGTGACGGCACTGGGTATCAAACGCGAGGAACGCTCATTGGGTTATGCCGTTACCAAAATAGACAGCACCCAGCTAACCGATGCCATCTCCAGCAACTGGACCGACGCTTTGTCGGGTAAGGTAGCGGGACTGAATTTGGTACGTAACAGCGGTCCTGCCGGATCGAACAAGATCATTTTAAGGGGCGAAAACAATTTGACAGGCGATAATGAAGCGCTCATTGTTATTGATGGGGTAGTGGCCAGCAGCAGCTCTAGGCGTACGGCAGCTTCGTCTGGTGGTGTTTACGGTACTTCTGGAGACATTATGCCTCCCGATTTTGGAAGTGCCCTTAACGATTTGAATCCCGATGATATCGAAAGCGTAACCATATTGAAAGGACCGGGAGCAGCGGCTTTGTACGGTCAGCGTGGTGCCAATGGTGCAGTAATTATCACAACCAAATCGGCCAACGCCAAAAGAAAGAAAATCGGAATTACCTTTACTTCCAATACTTCGTGGGAACAGGTAAACCGTGGGCCTGATGTGCAGACCGAATTTGGTCAAGGTCAATATGGCGTGCCTTATTTCTCTTATGGTGCTACCGAAGATGGCGCCAGTACAAATGCAACCAGTGCTACCTGGGGTGCGCCTTTTACCCCAGGCGCCTATTATTATCAATACGATCCGGCTACGAAAACGCGCGGAACGACCAGAACGCCGTGGGTTGCCTATCAAAATCCGATTGATGCCTTTTTTAGAACAGGTTACGAAACTTCCAACTCGATAAGCATTGATGGTACCGTTAAAAAAGTAGGGCTTCGTTTTTCGGCAAGCCATGGCAATAACGAATGGATTGTGCCTAACACAGGCTTGGAGCGTACTTCAGTGTCTTTATCGGCCAATTCGAAAATCACCAAAAACTTTAACCTGTCGGTAAAGGCAGCCTACAACAACAGGCATAGCGACAATTTGCCGGCTACGGGTTATGGCAACCAATCGTTGATGTATTGGTTCATGTTTGCCCAGCCCAACGTCAATGTTGACTGGTACAGAGATTATTGGGTGCCGGGGAAAGAACTCCTGCAGTTTGTAAACATTACCACTACCAATCCGGAAAGCCCTTATGCCATATCGGAGCAATACATCAATGCCCAACGACGTAACGGCTTAACCGGAAACGTACAGGCCACTTATAACTTTACCAAAGCATTGAGCTTAATGGTAAGGGCTACCTTGGATATGATTAAGGATGTACGCGAAACCAAGCGTCCGTATGATGCGGCCGGCAACAAATTTGCGCAAGGCTCATACAGGGAGCAAAATATCAACTCGTACGAGGCCAGCGCCGATTTTATGCTCAAATACCAGAAACAGGTTAGCCGTTCGGTTAATTTTTCGGTGAGTGTAGGTGGTAGCCAATTGAGAAACGAATACAAAAAAGCCGAACTTCGGGCCGACGGATTGGTTGTGCCTGGCGTTTACAGATTGGATAATAATGCCAATCCTTTGATTTCTGTTCCAGATACGGCAAGATACAGGATCAACAGTTTTTATGGAACCATGTCGGTAAGCTATAAAAACTACCTATATCTAGACTTAACCGGTCGTAAAGATTGGAGCAGCGTATTGGCCACACCAACCCGTACCGATAACGTTGGGTTTTTCTATCCTTCGGCCAGCTTGTCTTTTGTGCCATCAGATTTATGGAAGATGCCAAAAGCCATCAATTTTGCCAAAGTAAGGGCATCGGTTTCTATTGTAGGCAGTGGGGGTACAACCCCGTATCGAACGGCCTACAATTATGCTTTGGCCGCCAACGGCATTTATCCGGATAGCGCCATGACCAATCCAAGCATATTGCCAAACCCAAATCTAAAACCGCTTAAAACAACTACGATTGAGGTTGGCGCCGAGTTGAGGTTGTTTAACAACAGGCTTAACCTGGATTTTGCCGCCTACATGGGCAATACCAAAAACCAGATCTTGAGTCGCCAGGTAGACCGCGCTACCGGTTACAGCATTGCCATTTTTAATGCCGGCAGGGTTGATAACAAAGGTATCGAGCTTTCGGCAAACGGCACCGTGTTGCAACGCAGAAACTTCAAGTGGACATTGAATGGTACGTTCTCTGCCAACCGCAACAAAATCAAGGAGCTGGCCGACAGTTCGGTTATCCTGCGTTCGGGTGCCTTGGGCGGTGCCCAGGTTGTGGCTAACGTAGGTGGCAGCATGGGCGATTTGTACGGCAGGGGCTTTATGCGTTCGCCCGATGGCCAGATTATTTATGATGCTGTTACCGGCAATGCCAAAATCAATACGACTGATCTTATGTATCTCGGAAACACTATCCCCAAATTCAGATTCAGTTTTGGTACAGGCATTAGCTATGGTTCGTTTAGCACCAATGTCCTGTTTGATGCGCAACTAGGGGCAGTGGGCCACTCGCTTACCTTTTCGAGGATGGCCGCTTTGGGTAAACTCAAGGTCACCTTGCCAGGTCGCTACAATGGTGTTATCGGACCCGGCGTGGTTCAAAATGCAGATGGTACCTTCCGTAAGAACGATGTGATTGCTACCAACTTCGAAAATTACTATACCTCGCTTTACGGATCAGACCAAGCGGAAGGAAGTGTTTTCAGAACAGACTACCTGAAGTTTAGAGAGGCCAACATCACCTACGCATTAAGCAAAAGATTGGTAAGTAGTTTGGGGCTGAATAAAGTGACCATCGGCGTATATGGCCGTAACCTGTTCATCTGGTCGCCATGGCCTGCATTCGATCCGGAGTTCGGAACCCTGGCCGGATCAGATATTACACAAGGTTTCGAAACGGGTCAGTTGCCTTCTACCCGCACTTTTGGGGCACGTTTAGTAGTTGGTCTTTAATGGAAAAAAGAAATGAAAAGAATTAAAAATAAAATCAGTTATAGCTTGTTGTTGGCATTTGGCATCAGCCTTTCGTCATGCGATAAAAATTTTGAAGCCATCAATACCGATCCGATCGGCAAGGGCACTACAACGGCAAACCAGTTGTTGGCACCCGCATTGGTCAATGTTTTGTACGCCAATATGTCGCGTAACCGTTCGTTTAACAACGAATTGATGCAGGTTACCGTAGCGCTCAGCGATGCAGAAGCTCAGGTTTTTAGGTACGACTACAGACGTTCGTGGTCTGATTATACCTGGAATGTTTGGTACCCCGAGTTAACCAACCTGAAAGACATTTATACCATAGCCAGCCAGCCTGCTACTTTGAACAAGTCTTATCAGGGCATTTCGCTGATTACCCAGGCTTGGGTTTACCAGCTGCTTACCGATACTTATGGCGATGTACCTTATTTTGATGCCAACAAAGGCAAGGAAGGAGTTTATGAACCGGCATTCGATAAGCAGAAGGATATTTATCTCGACTTGTTCAAAAAACTGGAAGAAGCCAATACGCTGCTAGAAGCCGGTAATGCTATTATTCCAACTGGCGATCCGGTATACAAAGGTGATGTAAATAAATGGAGAAGGTTAGGGAATTCCCTGTACCTGAGGTTGCTGTTGCGCGTTTCGGGCAAATCGGAAGTTTCGGCACAGGCGATTGCAAAAATCAAGGAAATGATCGATACCAACCCAGCCAAATATCCAATTATGGAAAACAATGACCATACCGCCAAAATTTTGTGGAATGGCACCAACAGCAGTACAGCGGTGTATTCGTCGCCGTACATGATTGGGGTGAGGGCTGTCGATTTTAGGGGTACGGCCATAACGAGCTTTTTTATCGACAAGTTGGCGGCCTGGAATGATCCGCGATTGAATGGAGCCTTGGGCAAGGGTGGTACAAATCGTTGGGGTATAGCCCAAAGTGCAACAGGAGGCTATGTGGGCGTGCCGAGTGGCTATGCGCCCGGAACGGGTATGCCTAAACAGGCTTATTTTTATTCGGATGCACAAAATGCAGGCATTACTTTGCAAACAGACCCTTACACGGGTATCATCATGAACTGTGCAGAGGTTGATTTTATTTTGGCCGAAGCCGCCGTAAGGGGCTGGATCAATGGCAACGCCGAATCCTATTACAACAAAGGTATCGTTGATGGCATCAATTATTGGCTGCCTAACTACATGTCAAAAGCAACAGATCAGGTCTTTTTAGATTACATCAGGACAGCTGATATTGAATGGTTGGATTATTTGCCGTTGGATAATACCGATATCAATGGCAACAGCAAGCTGGAAATGATCCACCGCCAAAAATATTACGCCATGTTCCTGGTCGATTTCCAGCAATGGTACGAATATCGCCGTACAGGCCATCCCATTTTGCCAAAAGGAACCGGACTGGCCAACGGAGGGGTAATGCCTGCCAGGATGAGCTATCCGCTCATCAGCCAATCGGCCAATCCAACCAGCTATAAAAATGCCGTTGCTGCACAAGGGCCCGACGAAATCAGTACCCGTGTTTGGTGGCAAAAGCCTTAATTTTTGAATAATAGACAAGATTTTTATGAAAAAGATATTGATAAATTGTTTCCTCCTCACGGCTTGTGTTGCCATTTGGATGGGTTGCAAAAGAGATAGCGATTATATTATAAGTACGCCGAGCGACTTCATCTCCAATTTCGATTTGCGCAAGTTATACCGCGGTGCCGATGTGACCTTAACCAAAGAGAACATGCGGGCGGCCACCTCTTTAAAAGGCCAGGTCATTTCAGATCACTCGGGCAATAACTTGCCGGCCGGACTTTTGGTGGTGCAAAACCTAAGGGCAACCGGCAATGGCATCGATTCGCTGCGCGGTATCGCCATCAACATCGGTGCCGATGCTGCCAAATATGTTCCCGGCGATTCGGTACATGTTAAAATAGAGGGCGGTGTTTTGAAAAGAGTAGATGGCATACTGGAAGTTACCGGCATTTCTGGTGCCAATGTAACCAAAATCTCCTCTGGCCGAAAACTGATCATCAACAGGGGGTTCATTAACCTTATTAATAGTCAGCCAGATAAATACGAAAGCACCTTTTTGAATATCTGGAAAGGAACCTATAATCCGAGCTTGGCCCCATCAGCAGTATTTGCGGGTAGCAAGACATTGAATGATGGTACGGGAGATATTATACTTTTTACCCAGAACAATGCGGTTTTTGCAAATACTACTCCGCCGTATTCTGCCGATTACAGAGGTATTGTTTTAAACGGCATACAAGATGGCAAGTTGCAGCCAAGGTTTTATATCCGTACGCTTGCTGATGCCTTCGTGTTAAGTTCAACACCCGATGTTCCAGAATTCATCATCACAGGTTTCATTAACGACCCTCAAGGCAGCGATACCAATGCCGAATATATTCAGTGCAGGGCCACTAAGGATATCAATTTTGCGGATACCAAATTCACCATCGTCACCAACAACAATGCAGGTGCCACACTTCCGGTTGGCTATCCTGCAGAAGGTTGGGCGACTGGAAGTGGTAAAACCTATAAGCTAGAGCTGACCGCTGGCACGGTATCAAAAGGCGAGTTTTTTTACGTAGGTGCTTCTAACAAATTAATTAATGGTGCTGGGTCAACTTCTATTGCTGCTTCAAAATGGATCAGGTCGGCAGCTTACAATACCAATAGTCCGTTTTTCAATTCTTCGAATACCACCAGGGGAAGCTCGACCACCAATTTATTGGCCAATAGTGGCAATGCTTTTGGTATAGCTGTTTTCCGTGGTATTGCTGTTGATAAGACTACTGTACCGATTGATGTGGTTTTTGTTCACAATGGTGGCAGCCTGTACGACTCGGCAAATCAAGTGGGCTACCGCATCGGCAATACCGATGTTTACGATGTGGTTGACCATAATACCAATAAGGCGCAGCCTTTTTTCCTTTCGGGATCAAACACACAAAAATTTACCTATCAACCTAATGCGGGCGCTGCTGATGGCTCTGGTCAGGGTTACTGGTTTGCCTTGGGTGGCGTTTTCGATACTACTCTGGGCAAATGGGTAAAAGCCAGGTCGCATATCCATATCAAGCTGAGCAGTAGTTCTGCCATCAGCGAGATTGAGACCACCAATGCAACGGAGTTAAAATAAAAACCTAAATGGCATCCCGGTATACATCCGGGATGCCTCATCAATCAGTTATTGCACATTCCTAACATGAATAGAAGATCATTTTTACAGCAGGCAGGGCTGTTTACCACGGCTTTTTTAATCAGCTTAAAAGGTTATTCACTCGCCGCCACCAAAAGAAAGAGCAAAATTACAGGGCGTATTACCGATAAAAACCAAAAAGGCATTGCCGGTGTAATCGTATCAGACGGTTATAGCGTAGTAGTAACCGATAAAAGTGGAAACTATGCCTTAGAACCTAACGAAAAAGCCAAGTTTGTTTGGCTCAGCGTACCAGCAGGTTATGAGTTTATTACCGAAAAACATATTTCGAGGCATTATCATGTGCTGGGCAACAAAACCGAGTACAATTTCGAACTCGAAAAACTTAAACAAGACGATAACAAGCATAATTTCATTATCTGGGCCGATTCGCAGGTGAAAAATAAAAAAGACGTAGCCCAAATGATGAGCACATCGGTACCAGATACCATCAAAACCATCAAAGCCATGAATACGCCATTGGTACATGGCATTGGTGTTGGCGATCTGGTTTGGGATGACCTTGCCTTGTTTCCAGATTACGATGCGGCTGTAGCACAGATGGGCATTCCCTTTTTTCAGGCCTTGGGCAACCATGATATGGATTATCGCCAGGGTGGCGACGAAACCTCAGACAAAACCTTCAGCGAATACTACGGACCAACCTATTACTCTTTTAACAGGGGCAAGGCGCACTACATTGTATTGGACGATGTTCGCTACTTAGGCAAGGAAAGAGAATATGATGGTTTTATTACCCAAGCCCAGTTGGATTGGATGGCGAAAGACCTGAAACATGTCGCTAAAGATGCCTTGTTGATTATTTCGTTGCATATTCCGGTACATAATGCAGTTAAAAACAATCAGGATTTTTATGCCCTGCTTAAAGGATACACTAATGTACATATCATGTCGGGCCATACACACTATAACCGCAACGTAATTACCGATGGCATTTTTGAGCATAACCACGGTACGGTTTGCGGTGCTTGGTGGACGGGGCCGATTTGTGGCGATGGTGCGCCAAGAGGCTATGGGGTTTACCAGGTAGAGGGAACCAAGCTCAAATGGCACTACCAAGGCACAGGTTTGGATCAGAAAGAGCAGTTGCGCATTTATGTTGATGAACTGACTAACCAAAAACGCCTGATAGCCAATGTCTGGAATTGGGATCCCGAGTGGAAAGTAGAATATTTCTTAGATGATAAGGCCATGGGCCAGATGGCACAACAGAAGGGTGTAGATCCTATGGCGGTACAGCTTTACCAGGGCGATAAGTTGCCGGCAGGCAGAACATTTGCCGAACCAAGCAACACCGATCATCTGTTCTTGGCGCATTTTGCCCCATCGGTTAAAAAGGTAAAAGTGGTGGCTACCGACCGCTTCGGCGAGCAGTATGTTGCCGAAGTAATTTAATTCATAATCAGTTAATATATAGCTAATAATTATATTTTATCTTTAGTAAAAGTTAAATTAAATCATCAAAAAAATGAAAAAAGTTATTTTATTATTCAGTATTGTCTTGTGTAGCCTGGTGGGCCGTGCACAGGTTTATGCCCATCTTGAAATTGAAGATGATTATACCGTAGAAGAGAACAATGGAGATAATTGGAGCACCGAAACACGTGGCAGCTACATGATCCGTTTTTACAAAGATGCCAACATGACCGAGCGCTTGGAGCCTACTTATGCCATTACCGTATTGGTTGGTTTGGCACCTGGCACAACCTCTCCGTTTTTGCCTCCGGGTGTTCACACAGATGGTGTATATGTAATCCAGCCAGGCTATGATTTGTTGGCCAGCGACGTGCTTTTCTCTGGATCTTATGGGAATAATGAAGGCAACAACTACTCGAAGACCTACAACCTGTGCCTGTTGTCGAGCCCAGACTATGTGATTATCCCATAAAGATTAGGGTTTAACTACAAAAAAAAATAGGAAATAAGAACTTGCTTTGTCTTAATGAACTTAAATACCTTAATGTTTGACCATTGGTGTTTAACCATTAAGAAATGAAGAGATTTAAGGCCGCATTTTATCTTCATGGAACTTAATGCCTTAATGTTAAAAATGGCATTGAAACCAATAGGTAATAGAGAAGCTGTTTCGCCTCAATGTTAAAGCAGCTATCTCTTCAACTAATTGCAAAGTTTAGGATTTGTTAATCTTTTGCTAATAGCGTTTACCGAAATTTAAAGCATTAATGAGCCATTAATTTTAATGGCTCATTGCTTATTGAACCCAGAACAAATGAAAATTGCAAAAACACTATCTTTAGGCCTAATCGCTGCTTTAAGCTATTCTTCGCAAGTGAGTGCTCAAACCGTTAAATTTCCGGCCTTTAGTGCCGAAGCGCATCGTGGTGGGCGAGGCCTATGGCCCGAAAACACCATTTTAGCTATGCTCAATGCCATGAAAATCGATGACATTACCACTTTAGAAATGGATACGCACATTACCAAAGACAAGCAGGTTGTGGTAACGCACGACGATTACCTGAGCCCAAGCTTCATGCTTACGCCTGATGGCCAGGAAATTCCGACTAGTGATGCCAAAAAATATCCGGTTTTTCAAATGGATTACCCAACCCTGAAATCGTTTGATCTGGGTACAAAACCCTTGGCAGGCTTTCCGCAACAAGAAAAAGTCAAAACCCATATACCTTTGCTCAGCGATTTGATCGATGCGGTTCAGGCCGATATCAAGAAAAACAAGCGCAAGCAGTTCTTCTACAATATCGAAACCAAATGCAGTCCGGCGGGAGATGGGCTAACCAATCCCGAGCCATCGGTTTTTGTGAAATTGCTGATGGATGTGATTGAAAAGAAGAAAATTACGCCTTATGTCGTAATCCAGTCGTTCGATAAGCGAACCATTCAACTGATTCACGAGAAATATCCGGAAGTTAAAACCTCGTTTCTGATTGCCAATAAAAAAACGTTTGAAGAGAATATAGCCGATTTGGGCTTTAAGCCTTTTATTTTGAGTCCGGAGTGGCACACTGTAACCGAAGATATGGTGAAGAAAGCCCACGAGGCTGGGGTTAAGGTTATTCCATGGACGGCAAACACCATCGACGATATGAAAAAGCTCAGGGCTTTGGAGGTAGATGGCATTATTTCGGATTACCCCGATTTGCTGGCGAAATCTAAATAAAAAAGGTGCTGCATAAATAAATATATGCAGCACCTTTTTAAAAAATGAATTAATTATTTGAAGCTGGAGGTGGCGGAGGGGTTTTGTCGTCCGGGCGACCACCTCTTTTGCCTTTTCTGTCTTTTAGCTTGTCTCTCATTTCGTGGCGAGAATTCTCTAGGATTTTTTTCTGGTCGGCAGTTAAAACCGCGTCAATTTTATCTTTATTGGCTTTTGCAAAAGCTTTGCGCTCTTCCATTTTGTCTTTCATAACACTTCTGTCCTGGCCACGCCATTCGTCGTTCTTTTTAATGCGGTCTAATTCGATCTGCTGTATTTTTTGTTTCTGATCGTCGGTAAGCGACAGTTTTTGTTGCATGGCAACGGCTGCCTTTTCGGCACGCTGCTCTGCGCTTAATTTTGGTTTTCCAGCTTGCTGTGCGTAGCTGGCGGTAACTCCCATTACAACCAAGGCTACTGTGTAAATTATCTTTTTCATCTGTTTTTAAATTAATTGGTGTTTTATAGCATAGATGCAAAAAATGGGAGAGAGTTTAAATAACGACTTGTTAAAATTTGTTAATTTTTGTTCAGCTGAGAAATCGATTTTTGCATTTGGGCCATCATGCTCGATAAGGTTTCGATGGTTGGTTCTGGCGTAGGCTCTGGCAATGCCGTAGAAATATAGGCTTTGGCTTTCCAGATTTCCAAAATGTCTTCGGCGGGTAAAGCATAGGCATCGTATACCTTATTATCTGATACCAGTTTCAGTTCCTTGTTTTCCTTAAACCGGTTACCGGCTCTTTTGTAAACCACGCCTTCATTTTTGCTGATGACGATATAGGTTTCGCCGGTTTTTACGTCGTTCCAGTTATCCATGTACTCGCCAATGATTATGCTTCCCGGCTGGATAGGCAACATCGAATCGCCCATGATTTCAAAAGCCCTAAAAGTACCCTGTCTCAAAGCAGGCAATGGCAATTGGAATTTAGGCAGGTCTTGAATGTATTGCGGATCGGAGAAGCCGTTAAGGTAGCCTGCGCTGGCCTTAACCGGGACCAATTCTATGTTTTCGTTGTCGTTTTGGTCGACAGAAATGCTCAATATCCTCAAATTAGAACCTTGGCTTTTAGGTTTTGGTTTCCAATTGTCGTTTATGGTTTCATTGATGAATTCATCAATGGTGAGGTCAAAGTATTCTGCTATTTTTTTTAGTAAGTCGTATTTCGGTTCAGCCCTGTCTTCTTCGTAAGCGCCAATTAATGATCGCTTAATTTCCATTAAATCAGCAAATTGTTGCTGTGTATGGCCTTTTTTCTTTCTAAGGTATTTGAGGTTTGATGAAATGTTTGACATAAAAATAATTTTAAAATAAATTTGTTTTTACTAAAATTGTTAGTATTATTGTGCCAATAAAGTTAGTAATATTTATTGAAAGTACAAGAAATTATCTAATTAATTTAGTTTTTAACCTTTAAAAGCCGTTATCATGCAAAAGTTTGTTTATATCGTAACCGACAGAAATCGTACAAGTTTACATGTAGGAATGAGTGCAGACCTGATCAAAACACTTGATTTCTATAAGCAGATGCCTAATTTATTTTTTGATAGCGGCCAGCAGCTAACCCGTTTGGTTTATTTCGAAGAATTTAAAACCGAAGCCCAGGCCTTAAACCGTTTTAAGCTGGTAAGCCGCTTTACCCGTATGCAAAAAGAACGCATGGTACGCTCTTGCAATCCTGATTGGATTGATCTGACCATCGGTTTGGATTTTGAGCATATCCTTTCCCAACCAAGGATCAACACCCAGGTGGCCCTGCCTTTAATGTCGTAATGATGTTTTGGTATCGCCCATGGCAGGTGTTCTGGCTGAGCGGAAAAGCATAAATGTAGGGGATGGATAGTTTATTTAATTCCTTCCTACATCAAAGTAGCCCATAATTAGTTAATCGTTTCAATAAAAAAAGCGTCCCGAATATCAGGACGCTTTTTATGTTATGTACACCGTATACTAACGGCAAACTGTCAATAAAGCTTGTTGTTTACCAACCCGGGGCAAAGGTTACACCAAACACGCCGTTTTTCACTTCCTTGCGTTGGAAAGGAAAGGCATAGTAAGGCTCCAATACAAAATAGCCAAATACGTTTACCCTTACAGATACGCCCACGCTCATGGCTGGCACTCTTTCGTTGGCAATTTGGGTGGTTACCTGTTTGCCGTTGCTGTCTAAGATGGGATTACCTTGAGAATCGGTTACGGGAACGGTTTTGTAGGTCGGTTGACTCTTAAAAGCTACTTTACTGTCTTCGTTCCAAGCCAAGCCTGCATCAAAGAAAACGTTCAAATCGGTGAACAAGAATTTTGAAGGAATCTGAGCCAGTTTTTTCGGCCCGGTAAATGGTAAGCGAAGCTCGAAATTGAATACCGCCAGCTTGCTTCCCGATAGCTGGTCGATATCGAAACTGCCTAGGCTCTGGTTTCTGATGTTATAGAAAGAGCTGGCCTCGTAACCCCTAATCAGGTAATTGTATCCGGCATAAAGCGGATAGAGGTTTTCGCCATCCTTGCCCAAACGCAGGTAGTTGTATGATCTTACCGCAATGGTAATAGGTTTCACCCTGAAATACTTCCTCACGTCAACAGTAACTGCGCTGAATTTGTAATCGCCAAAATACTGTTCGGCACCAATCCTGTACCTGAAGCCATCTAATGGCGCTGTTACCCCGAATATGGAATTATCGCCAATAAACGATGCGTTAACCTGGAATACCGAGAACGGCTTTAATGGCACACCCAATGAATTAGATGCTTCTGAGGTAGATACCTTTTTGCGGTCTGAACCCAAATAGTAAGCGGCATAACCGTTTACATCCTGATAGTATTCGTTAAAGCGATCCAAGCGGTAGCTGTAGCGCGAGAAAGCACCGCCTGCTTCGAAACGATGTACCTTATTGAACGGATAAGAGGCGAAAAGCTCGGCCTTGTCTTCGAACGTACGTAGAATATTGGTACTGATGGTGTCTATGGGATCGCCACCCGTGGCCGGATTGTAGGCGCCATAGGTTCTGAAACCCGTAATGTATGGCACGTGCGAAAGCGCAACGCCCCAGTTGATCCTGCTTTTTTGGTTGATATAGCCAACCAGGCCACCAAAGTCGTAGATTTCGCCATTGACAGAAATATTGGCAATGATTTGGTTTCGGCCTAAAATATCGCTGAACATCCCGATGATACCGCCTTGTACACCTGTTCCAAATCTGCTCGTCGACACGCCAACACCGCTATTGGCCAGGTAATCTAGCCTGAATTTAGGTCTGTAAGGAATGGTTTTTAGTGAATCGGGAACGGTTTTTTCAAAACGCTCAAAATTGCTCAAGTTAGAGTTAATGATGTTTACGCCAGAATTTTCCATCGGTGGCAAAATGGCCGCATCGAAATTAACTTCCTGCGGATTTACGCTTTTAGCCTTGAAGTTGCTCAATGGCGAATTGTACAAAGTATAGCGTTGGTAGCGATAATAACTGTAAATGATATCGTCGTTTCTAGAAACGGTAATGGCAGGGGAGAACTCCGTAATGCCGCTGATGCCGGTAAAATAATCGGTTAATTGTTTTACGGTGCCGTTATCCAAGGTGTATTCGTAGAGGTTCCTGAAACCGTCGCGGTTTGAGAGGAAGAAAACACGTTTACTGTCGCCAGAAAACTGGGCGTTCAAGTTGTTGGCGCCCGGAAAAACCGGGATATTGGTCAGCGTTTTGCTGGCAATATCGTAAATAGTCATGTTGATGGGATTAACCGCATTGATGTTGCCACCCATAATGGCAGCACGGTCTGAAGAGAAGATGATCTTTTTGCCATCTGGCGAAAAGTTCGGTGCGTAGTCGGAATACTCGTCGTTGGTGATTTGGGTAACCGCTTTGGTCGCTAAATTGTATGAAAAGATATCGCTTTGTCCTTCAACCATACCCGAAAAGGCAATTTCCTTGCCATCAGGCGACCAAGTGAGGTTGCCAAATTGTTCTACTTCGCCCATGCCGGTTTGCAAAACGGTACTTCCATTATCAACATTTACAATAAGCAGCTGGTTTCTGCCTTTGCTGAAAATACTGAAGGCGAACTGTTTGCCATCTGGCGACCAAGCTCCGGCCGATTCGATAAAGTTGAAATCGTCGATATGCGAATTGGAGATTTGGCTGCTCAGTTTCCTGATGATCCGGCCTGTTTTTGCATCGGCTAAAAACAAGTCGATACCGAACAGGTCTTTTTCTGAAAGGAAAGCCAAATATTTGCCGTCCGGACTAATCGCCGGGGCTACGTTCATGTTGCCAGCATTTTTATTGTCGATGATTTTGGCCCCTGAAATCTTAATCTGCGAGCTATCCGCCTTTAGCAAAGGGCGATAATGTTGTTCGATGGCATTTTTCCATAAACCCGACAAGGTTCTGTCGTCGTAGCCGAAAGTGTATTTGATGCCATTCTCGTAACCAAACCTGGCTGTGTTTTTAAATAAGGGCACAATGGTGGTATCGCCGTAAAGCGAACCTACAAAGGTCCAGAAAGCCTGGCCGTATCGGTAAGGAAAGTATTTGTTCGAGTTGGTGAGGTCTTTGAGCGAGGGGATGTCGCGGTTGAGCAAGGCATCGCGCATCCACATCGAGGTAAAAGCGTCTTTTTTGCCTACCGAAAGGTATTCGGCCATACCTTCTACCATCCACAAGGGCGTATTGCCAATATTTTCTAAGCTGATCGAATCTTTTTCCAGCAGCACATGGTATTGAAAAGCGTGCACCAACTCGTGTCCTAAAACGTGTCTGGTTTGGCTGTTCAGTTCCAAAACGGGCATAATCACGCGGTTTTTTAAGGCCTCGGTTACCCCGCCAGTACCTACGCTGATGTCGCCATTTAACGCGGTTGTTTGCTGGAAGTCTGGATGGTTGTTGTAAAGAATGATTGGGTTTTTCTTCAAGAAGGTATCGCGAAAAACCTCTTGGTGCATCTTGTACCAGGTTTCTGCATCTTGTGCGAACTTCTTGAGCAGCTTTTCATTCTTAATGTAATAATAGATTTCAAAGTGGGGGGTCTGCAGCACTTTGAAATCGGCATTTTTGTATCTTACCCGGTTTTGTCCAAAGTACTGGGCCTGCACCGAAATGGCAGATACAAGCATAAGCAATAAGACGAGCCATGATCTTTTTCGAAAAGTAGCATTTCTATTCATATGTTATAGTTTTTAGGACATAAGCTTATATTATATTCAGTTACGAAAATTGAGGAAGTGCGGTTTGCTGGGCTTAGTTGTCGCCTCCGTTTTTCTTTCTCTCTTTTTCTTCTTGGCGTTGTTTTCTTTTCAATTCGCGCTCTTCCTTCCTCGTTAGCGGGGCGGTAGCTGGCGGTGTTTGTTGTTGTTTAGGCTGTGGTTCGGTAGTCTTTTTTTCCTCTACTTTTTGCGATTCGGGTTCTGCTTTTGGCTGTACAGGTTGTTGTTCTTCTATGATAGGCGTAGCTATAGCCAGAGAATCTATTTGCGTGCTGTCTGTAGCTGTGGTATCGGTTTGCTGTACCGGAGTAGGGCAGTCGATGTTTCTGGTGATCGGCACCTTGGCTTTAGGGAATGGCCCGTAGGTATAGCCGCTGTTCGGATCGTGGTAAACCTTTTCCATGAATTTGCCAAAAATAGGCAATGCGGTACGCGAGCCTTCGCCTTGCTCGCCGTTTTTGAAGTGGGCCGTACGTTCGTCGCAACCCACCCAGATACCAGTAACAAGGTCTTTGGTAATGCCCATATACCAGGCATCTACATAATCTGAAGAAGTACCGGTTTTACCGCCAATCTGGTTGTTCTTTTTCCAAAGATCCCATTCCCACAAGGCCCTTGAGGTACCTCCAGGTTCATCCATGCCGCCTCTAAACATGTACAACATGAGCCAGGCTATTTCTTCGCTCAGTACGCGCTTGGTTTTGGCTGTAAATTCTTCAATAATATTGTTTTCTTGGTCGGTAATGCGTTCTACCAAAATCGGGTCGGTTTTTACGCCTTCGTTTAAAAAGGTGCCATAGGCCTTTACCATTTCGAACACGGAAACATCATTTGGCCCCAGACTTACCGAGGGTACCGATTGCAAATGACTTTCGATGCCACATTCGTGTGCCCATTTAACCACATTGTCCCAGCCCACTTTTTCGGTTACCTGGGCGGTCACGGTATTAACCGACTTGGCCATGGCCCAACGCAGCGACATTTCTTGGTAAGTATTATTCCAATCGGCATTTTTAGGTTCCCAATATTCGGTTTTGCCTTTGTCTTGATAGGCTATTTTAACTGGCTTGTCGGTAAATTTGTCGCAAGGGCTCATACCGCTTTCCAAGGCTGCCAAATAGGCAAAAGGCTTAAAGGTAGAGCCAGCCTGTCTTTTGGCTTGGTTAACATGGTCGTATTTGAAAAATTTATGGTCTATGCCTCCAATCCAAACTTTGATTTTGCCGGTTTTAGGCTCCATGGTCATCATGCCGGTGTTCATGATTTTTCCGTAGTAGCGGATCGAATCCATGGTAGAAAACAAAGTATCGCGATCGCCTTTGTAGGAAAAGATTTTCATCTTTTTCTTTTTGTTAAAATAAGCGTCTATCGAGTCGGTATTGTTGTTGTATTTTTTCTGCAGCAGGGCATAGATGGGCAGGTTTCTTTTGGCCCTTTCGGGGTAGTCTACTTTTTTGCGTTCTGAATCTTCCCAAGGATCTTCATTGCCCCAAACGCTGTAAAACCTTCTTTGCAAGATACGCATTTCGTCTTTTACGGCTTCTTCGGCATAGCCTTGCAATTTCGAATCGATAGTGGTATAGATTTTAAGACCATCTTCATAAAGGTCGTAATTGTTGTCGTTGCACCACTTTTCGAGGTATTTGTCTACGGCAGCCCTCAGGTAAGAATCGCCATCGCTGCCATCGTCAACGTTGCCTTGTTCTATTTTTAAGGGTACGGCTTTGTATTTTTCGAGATCGGCCTTGCTCAAATAGTTGTATTTGTTCATCTGCGAAAGCACTACATTTCTTCTTTCGAACGATTTTTCAGGGTTTTTGATCGGGTTGTAAGAAGTTGTAGCCTTTAGCATGCCCACCAAAACAGCTGCTTCGGGCACATCAAGCTCATTGGCCTGCTTGTTGAAATAAATTCTCGAAGCGGTTTTGATGCCGTAAGTATTGTTGCCAAACGACACCGTATTGAGATACATGGTAATGATATCGTTTTTGCTATAGTTTGATTCTAGCTTAATGGCCGTCATCCATTCCTTGAGTTTCGGAATTAAGGTTCTGGCCAAAGGAAGCCGGCCCAATAAACCCTGCGATTTGTTGTAGCGGATGCGGTAAAGGTTCTTGGCCAGCTGTTGGGTAATGGTACTGGCGCCGCCATCTTTGCCCATGCCTACTACGGCGCGTCCTAATGCCTGGATGTCGATGCCGTTGTGTTTGTAAAAGCGTACATCTTCGGTGGCTACCAAGGCATGGATGACACTGGGCGATATTTCGTTGAATTTTACCGGCGTTCTGTTCTCTTTAAAGTAGCGTCCAATCAGCACGCCATCGGCCGTATAAAGCTCAGAACCTACGCGCTGGGCAGGCTTTTTGATATCGGTATAAGTGGGAGAATAGCCAAACAGCCATAAAAAGTTGAGCTGTAATGCGCAGAAGAATAAAATGACAAAGAAGATAAAAATCGTGATATAGCGAATGTATTTATTTTTTATTTCTTTAAACATGGGATAAAGATGAAAAAAACGTAAAATATTATCTGTTAAATTGTGTTAAAAGTACTGGTACAAATAACGCATTTAACTGCTTAAAGTTACTCAATTAAATTCAAATAAAGTTTTTTGACTTAACAGGGGCGAGCCAGGTTTAATTACCGCGTTGATTTACAATAATTAATGGCTGGATGGAGCTGGAAGGTTGGGCGGAGGCCTTGTTTGAATATGCCTAAAGAAAACCCTTATAAAGAATGAGGCCTTAGTCAAGGATGACTTTGGCCCCATTTCTAAATTAACGCTCTCGCATTACTTTTAACAAAGGGCGTGCCACATTTTTAATGCCAGCTGTTTTAGCGAAAAATATATTATTGCTTGTTTTTTTCGATTAAGGAGGCGTACTGAATTTTAGGTTCCTTAAATAAGCTGATCAAAAAAATATGCAGTTTCTATTGATTTGGTAATTTGGATGAAACACTTTGATGAAAATATCCTTTTATTTGTAGCAATAGCTTCTTAATTCCTATGAAACTCGATTTCTATCGTCCAACAGACCCTGCGCTTTTTGATTTTATTGAAGGGTATTATTTCTTGTATGGAACCGAAAGAGGCGAAAAACTGAGCTATTACACATTTCCGAATAATTTCTTCATTTTGTCTGTACTCGTTGGTTCGCAAGTAACGGTGGCCGATGGTTATGCAGATTGCACACCAACAAACCTGACAAATTTTCAATCCAACTTAACCTGCAACTATACTGCACCCTTGCGGATTAAATACCAGGGGCCTGTTAATGAACTCACCATCTATTTTAAGCCGTTAGGGTTACATGCTTTTGTTTCATCGGCCAATTATCACCAAACAACCAACTTTGGCAATTTTATGCCTTTTGCCGATTTTGAGGAGGTCATGGGCAAGATATTGGATAGTTCGGATAGGAGCGGGCAGATCAAATTATTGGAGCAATATTGGCTATCGAAAAAAGCATTCGAAATCGATCAATTGCTTTTGCAAATGCTTGATGAACTTGAGCAGGGCAAGAGCATTTCGGCTATTGCAACAGATCTCAAGATCTCAAGACAGTACATAAACAGGCTTTTTTTAAGGCATTTGGCCAAAACACCAACCGATTTCCGCAAGATCCAACGCTTTAGAAACGCAGTAGCAGCCAGTGCAGCGGCTAAAAACTTAACCGAGTTGGCGTTGGGCAATTTCTTCTATGATCAGTCTCATTTTATAAGGGATGTGAAGGAGCTTACTTCGCTTTCGCCAAAGGCATTTTTTGAAAAAGCAATGACCAAACAAGAAAACCTCTGGCTGTACATCTAGTTTACATCCGTACAATTTTACAGTCAAACCAGTTGCTAATTTTGGAACATGAGAAAGCTATATGTAATTGTTGTTGCCTTGATAGGTTTTAAAGCAGCCGCACAAACTAATCCACGTCTGGCCAAAACCATTGATAGCCTTTATAAGGTAGACCAATCGGTGCAACTTAAACTTAAAGAGCTGTTCGAGCAAAGTGCTCCTGCAGACAGCATCAAAAAACAGGAAGCATTAAAAAATGAGACCTTTGTGCGCAACATACAAATCGTAAAGGATATCTATGCCAAATATGGTTATCCTACCTTCAAGATGATTGGTAAAGAAACTTCGAACAACTTTTTTGTGCTGATCCAGCATGCCGATAAAGACCTTGCCTTCCAGCAGCAGCTACTTCCCGTTTTAGACAAAATTTCTAAGAAAGGTCAAGCTTTAAGAAGGAATTACGCCTATTTATACGACCGTGTGCAGCGCAATAGTGGAGGAAAGCAATTATACGGTACACAGCTTACTTTTTCTCCACAAACTGGTTTGTTTGATGTCAATAACAAAATCGTCTATCCGCCAGACTTGGCCGATCCAGAACATGTTCTGTCTCTTATACACATCT
>NZ_JAELUC010000056.1 GCF_016429155.1 Pedobacter sp. ASV12
TGCATACGCGTTACGCACCCGTGCGCCGGTCTCTGGCAGTGCAAGCACCGCCATACCCCTCGACTTGCATGTATTAGGCCTGCCGCTAGCGTTCATCCTGAGCCAGGATCAAACTCTCCATTGTAAAGTTTGTTTTCCTGACTAAGTTAACTAATGTTAACACTAGTCTTTGTTAATAAAATTTGTCTGTTGGATTTAGACTTAAAATTCAAGCTACTTGTATCATGTACTTTGATTAGTACTTTTATACCTCGCTTGCGCTACATTTGATATCTCTTTTAAGAACTTCTCGACTTAACCTCTCGGCAGTCATTTTATATCTTTAAGCTTGCTTCCTATCGGTCTTCATGTTCCTCAATTCTTCTCGCTTATTTCAATCTTGTTTATGCTTTCGTTACATCCGTAATTAAGCTCCCGTTTCGTTTGGGATTGCAAAGGTAGAAACTTCTTTTTGATTTCCAAGAAAAAAATTTTATTTTTTTTCTTTTCCCTTTCTGCCTTTCAAACTCCCCTTCCAGGTTTTCCGTTCCTTCCGAAGCGGGTTGCAAAGGTAGAAAACTTTTTCGTTTCCCGAAAATAAATTTTAAAATTTATTTTCCCTTTCTGCTATTCAATGGCTGGGGTTATTCTCTCGCTCTTTATCCCTTTGTTCTAACCTTTCACCGTGTCCCCTTCCTTCCGAAGCGGGATGCAAAAGTAGAAAGCTTTTTCGTTTTTGCAAAACAATTTAAAGTAAATAGCGGCAACTAATTGCTAACTCGCTGTAAATGTTGTACAAAAATTTAACATCTTGCTATATATTGCTGCCTAATTGACTTCAAAAAGGTTTTTTAGTTAATACGATCCTCTGCCAAACCCCATACATCACAGGAAGTAAGTCAACCAATAAGGCCCTGTTTAGCTGCTGCCATATCCGTTTTTCGCCTATTCCTGATCAGACTGCCATACGTGGCTCCACTCTAAATCATATACGCTACACGATTAAACTATCCTGGCATGGTTAACCAACCCTGCTGTCTCTAATTTATTCGATGTGACAGGCTAGCCGGTTGCTACATATATATAATACATAATAGTGATGCAATGATATACGTACAAGACTTCAAACCGCAGCCACTTTGTCATGAACCGACCTATACCTTATTATAAAACTAGGTAGCAACACTTGAGGCCCGACCGGTTTCATATCCCACCCTACTGTTTTGATACGTTGCAGAAAGTCTCCATTGACCATAAGCAATGACCGTATTTTCCAAACCCAAGCTAACCGGTTCGCAACAACGCTACTCGTTTTTTATCGCAAATGTTAAAATTTGTTAAGCATTTCAGCATGCTGTTTCCTTTGTATAGCTTAGCGCAGATTTGTTTTTTATTGACGTTATTTATATTATTGATTATCTTTGCAAAATGTTTAAAATTAAACACCTACTCATTTTAAGTTTCACTGCCCTTTTATTAGGTACCTCCGGTTGCAAAAGCAGTTTCGAAAAATTGCGCTTAAGCAACGATGTGGGCCGAAAATACCAGGAAGGGATTAGGCTCTATAACAAAAAGGACTATTCTAAAGCGCTCATTCTGTTTGAGGGGCTGGCCCAAAAATACAGAGGCACCGCAGAAGCAGAAGACCTGAATTATTATTATGCTTTTACACTGTACCGCCTGAAAGACTATACCACGGCGCGTTACAAGTTCAAGGAATTTGCAGATACTTATCCTGCCAGCAAAAATGCCGAAGAATGTCGCTATATGGGTGCTTATTGCTACTATTTGGATTCTCCTAAATCGTCGTTAGACCAGGAAAATACCTATAAGGCCATAGACGCTTTGCAATTGTTCATCAACTTATATCCTAAAAGCGACCGCGCGGTACAAGCGGCGCAATACATTGCCAACCTGCGCAACAAGCTAGAAACCAAGGCTTTTGACAATGCCAAGATGTATTACGAATTGGGTGGCTATGATATTACCAATTACAAATCGGCGGTGGTTGCCCTAAAAAATGCGCAGATTGAGTTTCCCGACATTAAATTTGCCGAAGAAATGAATTTGCTCATCGTAAAATCGCAATACATGTATGCAAAAAACAGTTATCCGAACAGACAGGAAGACCGTTTTAACGAAGCAATAGGCTACTATAACGAATTTATAGAAGCTTACCCGAACAGCAAATACGCCAAAGAGGCCAAACAGCTGAAAGACGATAGCGAAGCCGGTATTGTAAGCGCCAAAAAAGCCCTCGCCGAGCAGGCTGCCGAAATTGCCAAGTATCAGGCATTAGAAAAGAAAAGCGAAAAACGCAAAGACAGTACAACAAATAAAATCGATATTAAAAACAAATCATAATGAATACACCAAAACCGGCCATACCGAACACAACGGTAACAAGAAATGTGCACGATTTAGACAGGGCTACAGATAACATCTATGAGTCTTTAGTGGTTATTTCTAAAAGGGCTAATCAGATTTCTAACAATATGAAAGAAGAGCTTCACGGCAAATTGGCCGAGTTCGCTTCGTCTAACGATAATTTGGAAGAAATTTTCGAGAACAGGGAGCAGATCGAGATCAGCAAGCACTATGAGCGTTTGCCTAAGCCTACTTTGATTGCCATCGACGAGTTCTTGAATGGTAAAGTTTACCACAGAAATCCCTCAAAAGAGCAAAAATAATAAAGGCTTTGCGTAACTTGCACCTTGTAATTGCACAAAGGTACTATGCTTAGCAACAAAAACATTATCCTCGGCGTTTGTGGCAGTATTGCCGCCTACAAATCGGCCATTTTGGTAAGGGCACTTATCAAAGCTGGCGCAAACGTCAAGGTTATTCTTACCCAGGATGCGAGTAATTTCATTACGCCCCTTACCCTGGCCACACTCTCCAAAAATCCTGTATATACCCAATATTTCGAAGCCGAAACCGGCGTTTGGAGCAACCATGTAGAACTGGGCCTTTGGGCCGATTATATGATTGTTGCCCCTGCCAGTGCCAATACCATCGGAAAAATGGCCAACGGCCTTTGCGACAATCTCCTCACCGCGGTTTACCTGTCGGCCAAATGTCCCGTTTTCGTGGCACCGGCTATGGACCTCGATATGTGGAAGCACGAAAGCACACAGGAGAATATTGCCAGGCTTAAGGAATTCGGCAACACCATTATTGCGCCCCGCAAGGGCGAACTGGCTAGCGGGCTTCATGGCGAAGGCCGTTTGGCAGAACCTGAAGAGATTGTGGCCTTTTTGGAAGAGGAAATCAGGAAAAACCTGCCGTTATTAGGCAAAAAAGCCATGGTTACTGCTGGCCCTACTTACGAAGCCATAGACCCGGTACGCTTTATCGGCAACCACTCGTCGGGTAAGATGGGCTTTGCCCTGGCCAACGAATTGGCCAACCTCGGCGCAAGCGTGACCCTGATTGCCGGCCCAACCGCCGAACAGGCCACCACACCAGTGCAACGCATCGATGTAGTGAGCGCAGCCGATATGCTGGAAGCCTGCCTGGCCCATTTTGCCGAAAGCGACATCACCATAATGAGTGCTGCCGTGGCCGATTATACTCCCATTGATGTGGCCGCCCAGAAAATCAAGAAGAAAGACGAAGGTTTTAGCATAGCCCTCAAAAAAACAACCGATATCCTGGCGCAGTTAGGCAAACTCAAACAAAAGAACCAGGTGCTGGTAGGCTTCGCCCTAGAAACAAACCAGGAAGAAACCTATGCCAAGGAAAAGCTGGAGAAGAAGAACCTGGACTTTATTGTCTTAAATTCGCTTAACGATAAAGGCGCGGGGTTTAAAACAGCTACCAATAAAATCACTATCTTCCATCAAAATTTGGAAAAAACCAGCTTCGAAACCAAGTCCAAAACCGAGGTGGCCAAAGACATTTGCGCTCAAATCATCAAATTGCTGAAGTAATGAAAAAAATTATAGGTATTGTTCTTTTAATGGCCTTTGCAACCTTAACGCAGGCACAGGAACTCAATGCAAGGGTACAGATCCTGGCGCCAAACATCTCCAACATCAACAAAAAGAACCTCGAACTGCTGCAAAATACCATCCGCGATTTCCTGAACAACAACAAATGGACAAACGATACCTATTTGCCGCAAGAACGCATCGAATGCAATTTTGTAATTACCGTAACCAACTGGGATGGCAGCTCTGGCTATAGCGCCGAAGCACAAATCCAATCGAGCCGCCCGGTTTTTGGCAGTTCCTATTACAGCACGCTTCTCAACATCAACGACAAGGATTTTGATTTCAACTATAACGATGGCCAATCGCTAGACTTTTCCGACCAGAACTTTATCGGCAACCTGAGCTCGCTTTTAGGCTATTATGCCTACACCATTATCGGCATAGACAAAGACAGCTTTAGTCGACTGGCTGGCACCCCATTTTTTCTAAAAGCCCAAAATGTATTGAACGTGGCCCAAACTTCGGGCAATAAAGGCTGGAAGGCATTTGATGGCTTGCGCAACCGCTATTGGCTAAACGAAAACCTGCTGAACAATGTATTCAAGGAACTGAGGGTATTTATTTACGACTATCACCGGAATGGGCTAGACAAGCTGCAAGACAATGTAGCCGATGGTGCCAAAGCGATTTTGGGCTTTTTGCCTGCGCTGCAACAGATGGACAAACAGAAGCTGGGCTCCATATTTCCCAATGTTTACTTTGCCAGCAAGGCCGAAGAAATTACCAATGTACTGGCTAACTGCCTCCCACCAGACAAGATCAAAGCCTATAACCTGCTGAGCGACATCGATCCGGCAAACATTGGAAAATATGAAGCATTAAAATCGAAATAACATTTTTCTATTAAAAAAACAGGCCCTCAGCTTAACTGCAGAGGGCTTTTTTATTTTTTTTGTTAAAATTTTGTTAAAACATTTTGATTATACGAACATATTCGTACATTTGAATACGAAAAAATTCGTAGTGTAACAAAATGAGCAGCAACAACATCAAACCCACAGAAGGCGAAATGGAAATCCTACAGGTGCTTTGGAAAAAAGGCCACTGTACGGTACGCGAAGTTCACGAAGACCTGAACAAAAAGGATTCTGGCTATACCACTACTTTGAAACTCATGCAGATTATGCACGAAAAAGGAATGGTAGACCGTGACACCAGTTCGAAAACACATGTGTACAGAGCGTTGATCAACCGCGAAAAAACCCAGCAACAACTGGTCAACAAAATGATCGACAATGTATTTAACGGATCTGCAGCCCGTTTGGTGATGCAGGCCCTTGGCAACAAAACGGCAAGCAAGGAGGAGATTGATTTGATTAAAGAATATTTAAGCAAACTTGAAAACAAATAAGCTATGGAAGCTATGATCAATAATCTTGTTAAGGCAATCGGCTGGAGCATTCTCCACTCTTTATGGCAAGGGGCCATTATTTATGCCTTCTTATTTGCGGTGTTAATGATTTGGCCCAAAATAAGCGCGCGTATCAAACATAACCTTGCCTTTGGTTCGCTATTTCTGATTTTTGCAAGTTTCTGTTTTACCTTTGGCTCTATTTTCCAATGGCCAAGCACAGGTTCTGCAATCAACAGCATCGTCATCACACCTGCTATTTATCAGCGCCTAACCGGCATGGCCAACAGCTTCAATGCCAAAACCGAAGCCTATTTTCCGATTGTAGTGGTAGTTTATATCATTGGCATCCTTTTCCAGCTGGTGGTGCTCTCTTCGAGCTATGCCAAACTCAAAAAGCTGAAACAAGCTCACGTAGATGCTATTCCTGCCCATTGGAAGGCTATTTTTGAACTGACCCTGGCCCAGCTAAAAATCAAAAAAAGAGTTCAGTTCTACCTATCGTCGAGGGTAAACGTACCAGTAGTTATTGGTTTCTTTAAACCGGTAGTGCTGTTCCCTATTGCCTTGGCAACCCAGTTAGACACCAAACAAGTAGAAGCCATCCTGATCCACGAACTCTCGCACATCCGCAGAAACGACTACCTGATCAACCTGGCCAAAACCTTTATAGAAACCTTATTGTTCTTCAATCCGTTTGTATGGCTTACCACCAAATTCATACACATAGAAAGAGAACATGCCTGCGACGACTTGGTGGTTAATTTCACAGGCAGTCCGATAACCTATGCCCATGCCCTCTTGAAGCTTGAGCTGTTAAAAGACAAACAATCGCCTGCTTTGGCACTTGCGGCCACAGGCAATAATCAACATTTGTATCAACGCATTAAACGAATAACCGCTATGAAGACCAATTACATCAATGCCAAACAGCAGTTTTTCATCCTTACCCTAGCCATTGCAACCGTTATATCGCTGGCCTGGATGAACCCTAGCAAATCAGTTGCCGCCAAATTAAAGAAAGCGCCGAATTTGCTCACCGTAAAAATAGTGCCTAGTGAAGGCAACCCCATTAAAAACCATTTAATCGTTGTTTCTGATACCGATACGGCCAAATCTAAAAAGAAAATCGAAAGAATTTGGTATACCACCAACCAAAGTGGCAAAGAAATAACCTATAGGTCGATCGATGAAATGCCAGACAGCATCAAGGCCAAGTACTTAGAGCTCCAAAAGAAATTCAGTTCGAAGGAGTGGAAAGACAAAATGGCCAAGATCGAATTCGACAGCAAGGAACTCGAGAAAAAATTCAACTCGAAAGAGTGGAAAGACAAGATGGCCAAGATAGAGCAGAACAGCAAGGAATTGGAGAAAAAATTCAATTCGCCAGAGTGGAAAGAAAAAATGGAAGAATACAGAAAGCTGCAAGAATCGCCTGAGTACAAGGAATTGAGAAAAAAATATGAAAGCGATTTGGAAGAACTCAAAAAGAAGAAAGGCATCAAAACCGACAAAACCTTTTTGATGTTCGACAACAGCCATACCGTAGATCTGTCTTTTTTGCCTAACACCAAAGCTTTCGATACTTATTTTGCTTTTGCCAATACCACGCCTGTTGTGTTCAACAAAAACAACACCTTTAAGTTCGAAGCCGCTCCTGCAACTTTTAAAGAAGCTTTCAAAACTACTTTTAAAATGGAGGGCGACGCTAAATTCAATATTAAAATCGACAACAAATAAAACCTAAGAAGCGCCCAGTCGGGCGCTTTTTTCCGAAGGAGATTTATAAAACCAAACAAACAGTAACGGGCAGGTGCAATCCTGCCTTTTTCATTGCCGATTGCAACATTATTTCCCAAATCTTGTCTTGTATAAGGTTTTACTTTTCATCCTTTTAAAATGTACCTCCTAAACCATTATGTATTTGGCAGGCCGATCATTTACCTGACCCTATTGTTGGACCAAAACCGAATTGATAAACGATTTTAACCAAAAGAAATAATTTATGAAACTGCTCCCCATTTTATTTACCCCATTATTTTGTGCAGCCCTATGCTGCAAAGCCCAAGTTACTTCCTTTATGCTCGATAGCGCCAAGTTCAATAAACCTTTGATGAAACAGCTCGACTCCATTTACAAGGAAGATCAAGACACCCGTGTTGCCTTTATCGAATTGGCCAATGCCAAGCAACTGAATACGCCTGAAGGAAAAGCGGCCATGGCCAAAATGAAAACTACCGATTCGCTCAATCAGCTGTTTGTAGAGAAAGTCTTGAACCAATATGGCTGGCAAGGACCTCAAGATGTGGGTTTCAACGCTAGCCAGGCTATATTTTTGGTGATACAGCATGCCAATCTGCCCATGCAGGAGAAATACCTGCCCATGATCAGGAAGGCCGAAAAAGACGGACGAATCTTATCGAGCAACTTGGCTATTCTAGAAGACCGGGTAGCCTTAAGACAAGGCAAAAAACAGCTGTATGGCAGCCAAGTGAAATCTGATGCCAAAACGGGTGAGAAATCCCTTTTCCCGCTCGAAGACCCAGACCATGTGGATGAAAGGCGAAAAGCCATGGGGCTGCAACCATTGGCCGAATACCTCGAAAAGAGCTTCCAGATGAAATGGGATGTAGAAGCCTACAAAAAAGCAAATGGCAATTAAATGCAGTCATTAGCCAAGAATTAGAAAAGTCCAAATCAAGCTTATTGTAACAAACAATAAGCTTTTTTATTAATTTGAGGTTATCGTGCAACCTTTGCCAATCGGCAACGTCTTTGAAGTAGTAAAGTCCACACCAACTATTATTAAAATGAAAAAACTCTACTTCCTACTAATCGTTGCCTTGATTACAGCCAATTTGGCGAAGGCCCAAAGTTGCAACTGCGAAACCAATTTCGAATGGGTAAAAAAGACCTTCGAGCAAAACGATGCCGGTTTTAAATATGTAATCGACAGCAAAGGCAAACAGGCCTACGAAGACCATAACAAACGGATTTTGGCCAAAATAAAGGAAGCCAAGACATTAAACGACTGTACCCCTATTTTGTACGAATGGCTTACTTTTTTCCGCTCGGGCCACATTGCCATCAGGCAAAAGAACCAAAACAGCTCCACCACTAGCACACCCGCAGTGGCTGAAAAACAATTTCCTGATTGGGAAACGCTACCGGTAGATCTAGAAAACTTCAAAACCTACCTTAAAAACAAAAAAGAAGTAGATTATGAAGGCATTTGGCAAACCTCGCCTTATCAAATCGGCATAAAAAAGGTAAACAACGAATATCTTGGTTTTATTATCGAATCGGGTGCGGCAAGCTGGACCAAAGGGCAAATCAAATTGCGAATTACGCCAGGCATGGATTCGACCAGCAGCGTTTTTTACATGAGAGACCATTCTGCCACCAAATCCAACCAGGTGAAGATGACCGGAAAAAACAACCTGCAAATCGGCAATTTTTCTTTGAGCAGAACTTATCCGGAACTCAAAGACGATCAAATATTTGTTGATTATTTTAAATTGCTCTCTTCGAGCAAGCCCTACTTAACGCAACTAAACCCTACTACGCTTTATTTGCGGATTCCTTCCTTTCAGCCGCAGCAAAAGAAATCGATAGACAGCGTCATCAACATCAACAAGGCAAAAATCTTGAAAACCCCTAACCTGATTATCGATATCAGGAGCGGGACCGGTGGCAGCGACAACAGCTTTTCGAGCCTCATTCCGCTTATTTATACCAACCCGATACGCGAAGTTGGAGTTGAATACCTTTCGACCAAACTGAACAACCAAAGAATGCTCGATTTCATCAACAAGCCCGATTATGGCTTTAGCGAAGAAGATAAAAAATGGGCCAAGGAATCGTACGACAAACTGGAAAAGCAATTGGGCAAGTTTGTAAACCTTAACGACAATGTGGTGGGCTTGATCAAGAAAGACAAGGTATTGCCTTTTCCTAAAAATGTCGGCATCATCATCAACGGTGGCAATGGCAGCACCGACGAACAGTTTCTGCTGGCCGCCAAGCAAAGCAAAAAGGTAAAACTGTTTGGCACCACGACTTTCGGCGTACTCGATATTTCTAACATGTACTTTGTTGATTCGCCCTGCAAGGAATTTGAATTAGGCTATTCACTAACCAGAAGCATGAGAATACCTGATTTTACCATCGATGCCAAGGGTATACAGCCTGATTACTTTATGGACCGCAGCATTCCGCCTTATCAATGGGTAGAACAGACCAGTCAGATCCTGAACCAAAAATAACCTGTTTTGGCAAATAGCTTTTGAATTAAAAGCCCGTGGTTTCTTGAAAACCATGGGCTTTTGTAGTAATTTAGCAACGGTATGCTACAAAGACTTTCTATACGCAATTACGCACTGATCGATAGCCTCGACATCGAGTTTGACCAGGGATTAAACATCATTACCGGTGAAACGGGTGCCGGAAAATCGATTATTTTAGGTGCGCTATCACTTATTTTGGGTCAGCGCGCGGAAAGCAGGTACTTTTTTAACCAGGATAAAAAATGTGTGATTGAGGGTACTTTTGTGCTGCCCGACGATAAGCTCAAGGGCTTGTTTGAAGAAAACGACCTCGATTTTTTTAAGGAAAGTATATTAAGGCGCGAAATTTCTAGCGATGGAAAATCGCGTGCCTTTGTAAACGATACGCCAGTTAATTTGAGCTTGTTAAAGCAGATTGGCGAATCGTTGATTGACATCCATTCGCAGCATGCCACCCAAGAAATCAACAATTCAGATTTTCAGTTGTTGCTGGTCGACTCTTTAGCCAACCACACTGCGCTCTTGGCTCGCTACAGAAACGGATTTAAGCAGTTGAAACAAAACCAGCAGCTGCTCAAAGAACTGCGCCAAAAAGCCAACGAAGCCCGTAGCCGACAGGATTATGAACAGTTTTTGTTTAACGAGTTGGAACAGGCCCAACTGCAACCCAACGAACAGGAAGAACTGGAACAGGAGCTGGAACGGCTAAACCATGCCGAGGGAATTAAAAGAAGTTTGCTTACCGCAAATGCCTTGCTCAGCGAAAACGAGGGCAATGCCTTAGACTTGCTTAAGGAAGCTTCTTCGCAACTTGGGCACGTAGAAAAATACGATCCGGCCATTAATGCCCTGTACGAACGCCTCAAATCAAGCCTTATCGAAATCAAGGATATTGTGGCAGAAACAGCCGGCATAGAAGAAAATACGGCTCACAGCGCCGAAAGACTGGAGCAGGTACAGCAACGTTTAGATGTACTTTATGGCTTGCAGCAAAAACACCGTGTAGCCAACAATGCCGAGCTATTGGCCATACAGCAGGAGCTTGAAGCCAATCTTAACCAGTTGCTTTCTTCGGATGAGCAGATTGAAAGTCTACAAAACGACATCAAGCAGCTAACCGATGTACTTTATATTCAGGCCAGGGAACTGAGCCAAAACAGAAAACAAGCTACAGAACTGGCCGCAACCGAGACCACTCGTACTTTAAAGCTGGTAGGTATGCCTCATGCCAAGCTGGTGCTAGATCAGCAAGAACTGGCCGAACTGAACAAAGATGGCCTGGATCAAATTACGTTGCTCTTTACAGCCAATGCAGGCCAGGCCCCCGGACCAGTCAACAAAATTGCATCTGGAGGAGAACTGTCGCGGTTGATGTTGGCTATCAAGGCACTACTGGCCAAACATACCTCGTTGCCTACCCTGATCTTCGATGAAATTGATACCGGCATTTCGGGCGAAACGGCACTTAAGGTTGGCGAAGTGATTGCCGATTTGGGCAAAAACATGCAGATCCTTTCCATTACCCATCTGCCGCAAATTGCGGCCAAAGGCGAATCGCATTATTTTGTGTATAAAAATGAAGCCAGTGATAAAACAACCACCGGCATTCGCAAACTAAGTCCAGCAGAAAGAGTTACAGCCATAGCCGAAATGCTGAGTGGCAAAAACCCTGGCGAATCGGCGATGCAAAATGCGAGAGAATTGTTGGGCTAATTATGGAATTTTATTCCAGCCTTCATCATCTGCATATGAATAAATTTATACTGTTTTTCATTCATTTTGTATTCATTCAGGCTACATCTGCACAAACCAACCTCAATAGGGCGCAGCTTGACACGATCCACGTATCTGGCAGATTGATTGCGGGAGATGGCTCCAAACTCTCCAATATTATTATTGAAACCAGATCTCAAAGCCTCGGCAATTCTAATCTAAAATACACCACTGTCACAGATAGTTTAGGAAATTTTAAATTGAAGGGGGTCCAACCTGTTGATACGCTTACTTTTTTTGCTTTAAATCAAGAACATACTTTTATAAATAATGGAAGCAGGTTTTTAAACATCACTATTTGGCCTGGTACGTTGAACTATCCTACTCCACAAGCCCTGATTATCTCGGCAAAAAGAACAATCCAAAAGGGGAAAAGGGAATTTAAAACAGAAGATTTTGTTGACGGATGTTTTTACATCACACAAGACCCATCTTATCCAGGCGGACCGTCTAAATTTGAAGAATATATTTACAAAAACTTAAAATATCCACCCAATGCTATAAAAAACAACATTGAGGGCACAGTAACCGTTCGATTTAGCATTGCAAAAGATGGTAGTTTATTATTTCCAAGCATCATTAATGGCTTGGGCTATGGTTGTGACGAGGCTGTGCTTGAAGTTTTGAAGAAAAGCAGAAAATGGAATCCGGGAATAAGAAACAGAAGACCTATTCATGTAATTTATCAGACAGACATTGTTTTTAAGCTAACTGATTAGCACCTTTCGTCTAAAAAATGAAGCCAGTGATCAAAAAACCACTGGCCTTGCAAACTAACCCCAAAAGAAAATAATAGTAGCCATTGCCCAAATGCTGTCGGCAAAAAAAGACCAATGGCGATACAAATGCGAGAGAACTAAAATGGCTTTTATTTGCTCCTTACGCCCAAAGGATCGGTTTGCACACTCTCTTTGCCTCTCGCATCGATAATGCTTAACGTATAGAAATAAGTTGTTTCTTTTTCTACGCTCTTATCTAAGAAATCTTTTTCGCTGGCGCTGAGCTCCTTAAGCAATTGTAATTCTCCATTTACCTTGCCTCTGTAAATTTTGACTTTGGTTAACGGTATGCCTAAAGGATTGTTCCAACTCAATGCGATTCCATCGGCTTGAGCCAAGGCAATGACGTTGTTGGGTGGCATCAGTTTTTGTGCATTGTAATGCACGGTGGCCGCTTGGCTTAATGCGCCAAGATCTGCTCCTTCATTACCAATACCCTTGCATTGAATAGAATACGCATAATGGTGTCCTTCGGCCAGCGTACCGTCTACATATGAATTGGTTTCGGGCAATAAATCGGCTATTTTCTTTATTTCTCCGTAGCTTTCTTCATTTTCCAGCTTTTCGCTTCGGTAAACGATATAACCCGAAATATTGTTTTCTTTGGTCATGTCGTTCCAAAATACCAAGGCTTGTTCCTTGCTGAGCTGCGCCCTTACTTTTGCCGGAACCGGAATTTGTCCACTTAACATGACCGATGCCCTTTCACTTGGCCCACTGATTTCATAAGAAGTGTTAATGGTAGCTACGGTATAGGTATAAATTCCTGCTTTGAAGCTATTTTTAATGGTATCTTGATAAGCCAACAGCGAATCTTTACTCAGCAACAACCTTGATAGCTGCACGGGCTTACCATTATAGCCTTCGCTGCGATACACATAATATCCCCTGGCATCGCGGTCTACTTTTCTAAAGGCAAGCTTCACCACATTGCCATTGGCTGTTGCGGCTAAACCTTGTGGAGGCATTACCATTTTTTTGGGCGCTTTCATTAAGGCCTGTACCCTAATGCTGCCAATAGAGCTGCTATAGGGCCCTTGGGCCTGCAATCGATAGTAATAGGTAACCATAGGCTTAACCTTAATGTCGGTCCAGGTGGTGTCTTTTGCCGGAGCTGTTCCAACAAGCACATACTCGCCGTCCCAGCTAAATGACTTGTAAATTTTTACGGCTGTGACATCGCCTGGATTGCTTAATTTCCACTGCAGTTCAATCGTTTTATCTTGATCTACGGCATGGGCTGTTACCCTTTTAAAAAAACCGATATCATGTGCCCTCGAATTGTTGTAGATATATAAGGTATCTGATTTGTCGCCCTCGTTGCCCAGCTCATCAAAAGGGATGGCGATGTATTGATAAGCTATTTTATAGGCTGCTGTTTGATCGGTAACCCGTACCATCAGCGTATCTTGCTTTTTGGAGAAAATGGTAAAGGCTGGCACCTGTTCAAACTGGTTATAGCCGAACCTGCTTCTCAAAAGCCTAACGCCACCCAATTTTTCATCGCCTGGAAATACATAGGCAATCGACACGGCTTCATCTGCGGCTTCGTAACTAACTGGAGTAAGGTAATTAGGTAACTTGATGGGTTTATAATCAATTTTCAGGGTAACGGAATCCATACTCACCTCATCGCTGTTGCGTTTGTAGATACGGTATTCGTAAACACCGGGCTTGGCCGTGGTATCGAGATAGCCTACTCCAACCGCCGAAGCATACAAAGGCATTTCGTGGTAGGGCCTGATCGAATCGGTAAACAAGGCTCCTTCTGCCCTGCGCCACAGCACTTTCACTGCCGTATCAGACAATACCTGGCCCTGTCTCAAGATGGGATCAACCGTCATGAGCCTTGCTTTGAGCATGACACTTGAGCTGGGAAAATCTGTTTGTGCCAGCTCTTTCCAATAGCGTTCGCCTGCCGACCTGCGCGCAATAACATAACGAAAATTGACCGGCAGCTGATTGCCCAAGCTCAAATAAACCCCATTTTTGGCAGGTTTTGCCGATGGCTGCGCCGATGCGGTTAGAGAAGCAAGGAAAAGAAACAAATAGACTAGGGTTTTCATACGTTATTTTTTAGGTGGAGGCGGACAATCTGGCAACTTGTCTCCAGATGAGAATTCTAATGAGTAGCCGTCTGTACCAAAGTGCAAACGCGCGGCTACATGCTTATCAATCTTGATGGAGGTGAATACGAGGCTTTGCTTTACATGCGCATCGAAACTGGCTTCGGCATTGGCGGCCAAGCTAAAAGCTCCCCCCGTATATTGCATCACTACCGAGCCTGTGGCATCAAAGCCACCCGACATGCTTGTACCGGTAATGGCCGACATCCCTGCGCGCAACCTGCCTGTGGCTCCAATAGAAGCCCCAACGGAAGTACTGCCACCAAACGAAGCCCAGATACTCAGCTCTGCGGCCGCCTTGGCTTCTACAAAACCAGAAACCAGCACAAAATCGAAATCTTTTTGATAATCGATCAAGCTACGGCCCGCGGTTAGGTAAAAACCTTTGAAATCGGTTTTGCGCATTTCGTAAAAACAATTGTTTTTATTGAGCTGAAAGGCCTGCAGGGCATTCCAGTTGGCTTGGGAAATGGCGAGGCCGTTATCGCTATAACTGTTGATCAGAAAGCCCACCGTATAACCTCCGCCCACTATCGGGATGGCCGTATTGAGCTTGCCACTGCCCAAGAAATAAAAACCTTTTGATTCCATCAGCATTTCTACGTTGCCTGCAAGTTTGTAAGCTCCAAAATCTTTTTCATCGAAATTGAGCGACCCTCTGAGGCTTCGCTTATTGAAATCGTACACCATTTTGAATTTGCCAAATTCGGTTTGGGAACCGGTTTGTATTTTATCGCCGTCTACCTGCACATCGCCATAAACATTAAAGGTCATTTGGTTATTTTGTAGGCCTTCCGATGCCGAAATAAGCTTACCACTAAACGAAAGGATTGTCCAATCTTTATCTATTACCTTCATGCCGCCATTGGCAATCTGAAATTGCTGGTTTTTATCGGGGGTTAACGACAGCATCAAGTTGGCCGGCAAATCAACATGGTAGCCCTTGTTTTCGGCAAAGAAGGTAGCTTTCATCACTTCAAAGCTCGGATTAGGTTTTTCAACCACTTCGCCATCTATTTTTACCTGGGTTTTGGTGATATTAATGGCTTTGTTATTCGCCATGAAATGTACATAACCCTTGCCTTCAAATTCTGTATTGACATTGGTAAACGACAAACCAGCCTTTCCATAGCTCAAACCCACATTAAAAGGGGCCATTCTCGGCGCTTTGAGGTCAAGAGCTCCATTTACCTCAAAATAATCAGTTCCATTGGTGATGGTTGTAGGCGTAAAGGCCGCCATTGGATTGTCTAAGATATACTTCGGCGTGCTGATTGGCGCCAAGCTCAAGACATTTTCGTTGTTGCTCAGCAATTGGATGTAGCTGATATCCAAATTGCCCAATCCGTACAAGCCAATCAATTTGGCGGCCGGTTGTGCCGTTGTGCCTGCAATGCTCAAGCGCCAGTGCGGGCTCATGTCGCTGCCTGTTTTCGTATCGTAAACCAGCACGGCCTTTTTATCGTCTATATTTTGGAGCGAAGCTACACCGCCACCCAAAGTGAATTTCTTCACATCGATGCTATCAATCGCCATCATGTCGCTGCGCAGGTTAAAGAACTTGATCGGAATATCGAGCTTATTGGTTTTGATAACCGAATTGGCAGAATAAATCCCTCCTTTTTTAGGATCAAAAGTCCAGTTGCTGACCACCAGCTTCCAATCTTCCAATTGCAGCTCTATCGGTGCTCCCGTACCTGGATAGACCTTGTCGTTATCGAGCACCACATCTTTAAGGTTAACCGTGAACTTGTTGGGTTTGGCATTGGCAATGGTACAATCGAGATTTACGTTAAGGTGTATCTTGCCATCGGTAGCCATGTAAGAATTCAGCGGATCTGCAGTAGCTCCAATTTCGATAAACTTAAATTTAATCGGGGCGCCTGCGGCATTGCTGATTTGGAAATTCTTTTTGGTCATCACGTAGAAAATCGGGTAACCACTCTTGATCGAATTCAGGTAGAATTCGTCTGTAGAAACTGCCGTCATTCCGGCAATTTTGGTAGTTACCGAGTTATCGTTTACCTTATCGGCTAGGTAGAAATCCTGTCCGGCAGTAAAGTTGAGGTAAGAACCCGGATAATTGAATGAATTATCGATGATTTTGGCCAGGCCCAAAATTTCGCCCTTGCCAGCCCCATTCTTGGCAATGGTAAGCTCCTTGGTACCGCCCGCAGTCTTGCTCAGCAAAACATTATATCGGTCGAGATACTTGAGCGAGATATTGCTTACGCCCTCAATCGGTATTTCATTGTTTACCGGCAATAGTTTATCGCCCTCGGCTTTATAGCGAACATCCCTTACCCTCACCATGGCATCTTCCTGGTGAAGCTTAAATGGTGTGGCACCTTTGCTCAGGTCGATCAAACCCGTTACCAAGAACTCGTAGCCATTGAGGCCGGGTTTCAGCTCTTCAACCGAAAGCGGGAAGCCGTGCAAAGATTTAACCAAAGCTCCTTTGAGCGAAGTAAGCGCCAATACCGGTCCGTTTGCGCCGTTGGCCGTAGCCAGTTGCTTATTGCCGGTTACCGTAAAATTGGTATCCAAGGAGGCGATCACGTAGGCCTTTGAAGGATCAACCGGAATGCCTGTCAGCGTAAACTTGCCGTCTTTGCCTGAGCGGGCCTCAACCAAGGTAGCATTGCTGCTCAGCAAGCCCGCGTTATTGGCTTTGTATTCGAGGTAGACTTTGGCGTTGCCAACTGGTTTGCCGTCAAGCGTAACCATGCCTTTCACCGTGTAACCGGTTTTCATATTGACGTAATAATACATCGGATCCCTGGTTTCGGGATTGGTAACATTATATACCTGCGGAATCCAATTATCTTTTGGATTTCCGGTCAGAATGACGTTATAGTTATTAACCGATACGTTTTGGAAATTAAAATCGGCCCTTCCACTGCTATTGGTTACCTTTTTATAATCATCTACCTGCACGGTAATGTCGGGAACGGTTTTAATGCCACCTTTGCCATCGGAGGTAGCCGTTACAAAATTCATGCGGTGGTTACGCGATACCACAAAGTCGTAAACTTTTTTGCCCAACACCACGGAAAGATCGGGATGGGCTTCAATCGTATCACGGAAGAAGGCTACATCAAGCGGAATAATTTCGAGTTTCTCGGGCGATTGTCCGGCAACAGTCGATTTGACGCTGATGGCATAACCGCCATCAGTACCGCTTAATACCATGGCTCCATTACTGGTGCGACGCACATAACTCTGCACGGCCATCGGCTTGCCACTTAACAAATTGAACAGATCCCTATTGGCTACCCAGCCTTTGGCCAATGCACCAAGCTCTAATGATATCGTCTCAGAATGCTGTACTCCTGTTGCCGAAGCTACGTTGATGTTTTTCTTGAAGTCTTTGTAGCCATTGGCCTTTGCTTCAAGCTTGGTAATTGGCATTGGCAGGTTCTTTTTGGTAGCGAGCACCTCAAAATAGCCATCTTTGTCGGTGGTGGCATGCCATTGGCCATTAAGCAATATTACGGCGTTCATTACGGGCAATGCACTTTGACCGGCCTCTAATACCCTGCCTGCGATACGAGATGGAAGCGGCTTAAGGCTTACGGCCTTTTCTACGTTAGCGCCATACATCCTGTCTACATAAGCAATATATGATTCATAGGTTTCGTTACCGGCATCTGGCCTGCTGGTTACCTGCATGTAATAATCGGTACCTGCCAAGAGCTGAGGTACCGAAAACTTGCCATCGCTCTTGGTTTCGCCTTCCCAAAGCTTTTCAAACTCCTGATTGTAAATGCCACTAGCAGCAATATTGCCGCCCTGCATGTTTACGTTCCCAGTACTGTAGGTTTGTGGATTAACCAATTTTCCGGTTTTATAAAGGTTATTGCCTTCGCCCAATGGCATGTTTGGAAATTTCTGTTCCTTGGTACGGAATATGATTACTTTCATATTGCCCAGAGGTTTATCGCCAATGCCTTTGGCCAAAACCGTGAGGTTAGTTTCCCAAACCGGCGACGTAAATTCGCCACAGTCTTTAGCTTCGAAAGGCTGTACCACCAGCGGTTCCTTGGCATCGCGAAGATGGTAATTATCGGGTACTACCACAAATACACGTTCCAGAACGCCATAACCTTCTTTATTGTAAATCTCTTCATCATCCTGCGCTGGGCCTCCCTTTATCTGTCCAACACCTTTTACTGCGCCTTGTGTGGCCACATTGCTTCCTACCCCACTAACCTGATACTGCCCAAAAGTAGTACTGGAAGCTGTAAGGTTAAGGCCCGAGAGCTGTGCGGCCATGCCTAAATTTGCACCAATGGTCTTTTGTCCTTCTCCTGGCAAGGTTTTCATCGAGCCATACATATCAAGTGCCGATTGCCCCCAGTCTGGATCTTCCATTCCTTGTCCATATAAATCGAATAGGGTTTCCTTACTCGGTTTGGCAGGCTGTTTTTCCTGCTTTTTATTCCAGCTGTCAATCGGGTTTTTAGATCGGCTGATAAAGCCAGAACCCACATTGCCTTTATAGCCCAGGTTATCGATTTGCAAGGTAAAACGGCCAGTAGCATCAGTTGTACCCGAGCCTGCAATTACGCCTGCATCGCGGAATAGTACCAATTTGTCTTCGACGTTGTTTTTGGTCGTTACAAAATAGTTTTCTTCTCCATTGTCGGCCACATTTGGCGTGATGTATTCAATCGAGCCATCACTGCCCCTAAAACG
Organism: Pedobacter sp. ASV12; assembly: GCF_016429155.1. Taxonomy (GTDB): domain Bacteria; phylum Bacteroidota; class Bacteroidia; order Sphingobacteriales; family Sphingobacteriaceae; genus Pedobacter. The sequence goes on from NZ_JAELUC010000056.1 coordinate 18,988, forward strand.
GTAAGCCACTTCGATGTGGAAATTTTGGTTGGCATACGCACGCTTGATGTTATCCTGATTTTTCTCCCATTTATAAGAAATACGTCCACTCACTACCGATTGTGGCGGCTTATTGGAAAGAATGACATACGTATCAGTAAATTCATGATAAGGAATATCTTGTTTTGGCAAAAACTTGATGGTTTTTTCTGTCGCCGTAAAGCCATCGCCCAAAGTGGCCTGGCTGGCATCGGCAATGTAATATTTACTCGTGCCGCCCGACTGCAGTTTAAACACATTCGTAGCCGCTGTTGCCAGTATATAATATTCGTCGCCTTCGTAAATATTGCACAGCAGTTTTTCGAATTTCACAAAAGATTTGGTTACACCGCTTACGGTTTCCAGCTGGGTTTTCCCTTCGGCAACCAGTACATCTTTTTCTTTGGCAACCAGCCCCAGCCTGTCTACGTTTCCTTCGCCTGGAGGAATGTAGGTTTGCTTGCCCTTGCGGTAAAGCCGGATATTAACGCCTGCCTCATACTCGGTTGCCTTAACCTGATAAACCAAATTGCCTTTTTCGTCGTAGCCAAAGTCGTTTTGTGCGCTGCCACCGGCCAGCCACGATTTACCCTGTTCGCTTACTTTAAAAACAGGAAATTCTTTTTGTACATAGAGCTTAAGGCCGTAGCCGTAAACACCTGCGAACTGTTTGCCCAAATCGACATAATTGGTATCTGATTTAAATTCGGGGATGGGGATTTTCTTAAGGCTCCTGCTGTCGTAATAGGCATTGGCAATGCTCATGGAAGCATCAAGTAGCCAATTCTTATATTTTTCGGAAATGCCTACCGTTAGTTTTAAATTACCTTGCGCATCGGTTTCTGCACTACCTTCTACATAAGTGGTTCGGTTTCCCCTGTCTGATTTCATGGTAGCCGTAACCTTAACCGTAACCGGTGTTTTGGCCACCGCATATTCGCCAGGCTTGTTGGCAAAGCTATACTTGAGCTGGGTTTTTACTTGTACATAATATTTTTTCTCTATGTCGTGCCCTACCACAAAGGTAAAAGGCATCGCATCTGATTTTTTAACTACCTTGCCCTCGGCATCTAGCCCTTGCACTTGTAGCGTATACTTTTGCTGATCGACAAAACCAAGTGCCAAAGCCTCTTTCTTCGACTTGATAAAATTGCTCAGCAACACGCCATTGGTTTCGTAAAGTGATGAGCTAAACAGCACCGGTGCTTCGTTAATGGCCGCGTTGGTTTTCATCACGATCAGGAAATAGCGCTTAATGCCTAAGGTCCGATACAGGTTGGTGTCGATGTTAACCCCTAGGGTTTTATTGTCGACTAAGCCTTTACCTGCCAATTTGCTAAGAGTCGCTCCTTCCAAACTACCTGCCTTGGCCAATATCCAACCGAAATTAAGCGGGTTTTTCTCGGTCACGGTGATGATGTTGTCTTTTTCGTTAGGGTTCACCACGTACAGCTTGTTGTTATCGATATTTTGTTGCGCGATTACCTGTGAGCCATAAGTAAATACGAATGCACCGCTCCTGCCGTCGTTTTTGAACAAGGTTTGCCCTGTAGGATCGATGGCCTGTACGCGCCATGCGTATCTTTTGCCCACTTTTAAAGGCGGATCGAGCTGGCTTAACGTATAAGAGGTGGCAGTAAGCGTTTTATTGATAAGCGGAAAAGAAGTTGAATTCAATATTTGGTTGGGGTCTCCACCTGCCAAAGGCATTTCGGCCACTTGCAAAATGTACTGGGTAGTAGGTGGTGCATAGCCCGCGTTGATCCAGTTAAATACCATTACCTGTGGGTCAACGGTTTTTACACTGGCATTGGCCAGCGGATTAATGAGCACCGGTGCATCAGGATAGGCAATGCTAATGGTGGTACAACCGAGTGGTGCTGTTGCCGAAACCACTTGGTTGGTATTCATATCAACAGCTTGGATACAAAAAGTATAGTTGCCTTCGGGCAAGCGCGAGGTTTGTACCAGTTTTACCTTGTCGATGCCGTAAACATTAAGCGAATTAAGATCGAAAATATCCTTTAGGGCCAAACCATTGAGCTGTTTGGTTTCCCTGGGATTTAAAATGATGGGCTGTAAAGGCACATAAGTAGATTTGGTAGAGATTTTAATGCCATTATCGCCCTGTAACTGACCGGTAAGCTTGAGCTTGAGCTGGCCGGGAGATGTATTTTGGATGATAAGCAATACCTTGCTGGCGTTTGGCCCAGAATAATCTGAGTAGTAAGGCGAATAAGGCGGAATGATGTTGACGGTAATATTTACAGCATTGGTTTGTGCATAAACTGTTCTGGCATTCCATAAAAACAGGAACAGCATCAAAACAGAAACCGCAAACCAAGGATTCCAATTTTTATTGTCGAACGAAGCGATATATTTTCTAAAACTGTTCATAGCTATTTTTTAAAAAGAGTGCACTAGGCCCAAATTCGTCCTGATTTCGTTGAATGACGGCAGTGTAACGTCTTTCGAATTGCTTTTAAGGTAGTTTACCTGCAGGTTGGCGGCATCGCGTTTACCTATGCGGTAGGAGCCATTGAGGTTGGCACTGAATATATTGCCGGCATTCTGGTTATTATTGCGTTGCAGCTGATAGCTGAGCGAAGCATTGAGCCCCAGCTTACCGTTATTAACCGCTTGGGTTACGCCTAAAGTAGGGCCATAAAAAACCGTACGGCCGAAAGCTACATCGGCCACCGTGTAATTGATATTGGCATTGGCAGCAAAGCTCTTCTTAGGTAGTCCAAACTGGTAAGAAAAATTAACCGCCTTACTGTTCGACTTGCTATTTGGTGCGGTGTATTCGTTCAAATCGATCAGCGACTGGATATTGCCGACCAAAATAAAACCGTGCGTCATGCTTTCCTGATTGATATTATACCGGAGCACCGTATTCAGGTTGTGGTTGGTACGGGCTACCCGCAGCATATCGATAATGGGATTGAGGCCACGATCTTGCGTAATCCCATAATTGGTGTAACGTACATCAATTCCATAATTTGTTTTATTGAAAGATGCGTTGATGCTGCCTATTTTTCGGTTAGAGCGATAGGCTTTATCATGCAGGATATTGTCGTTCTGCATGCCGAAACTTCCGTTCACCTGCAATTGGCCTTTAATCAACTTCAACATGCCTTCAATGGTATAGTTTTGTACATCTGTTTCGAAATAATACGCACCCATGCTCTTATAATCTGGGTCTACCCTGCGATACATCAGCTTTACGCCATAGTTTTGGGCATTATAGCCGATGCTGGTCTGTGCTGCAGTGAGCAATTGCGTGGAGGCATTCAGCGTAATCAGTTTTTTAATGAACCCTATTTTATCAAGCTTCAGATTCTGCACGGTATCCGACAGTACATTGCGCGTATAAACGCTACCCGAAGCATCCATTTCGACTACAAAATGCTTAAGGAAACTAAACCTGGAAGAAAAGCCCAGTACCATATTTTCGGAAGGGCTCAGCTCAACCGAAGGTTGCGTGTTCAAAGAATTAACATGGTCTTTGGCATCCAGAAAAATAAGATCAAAATGGTTGCGTTCTGTACCTACACCTACCTTTACGCTATAGCCTGTTCTTTTGTAAGCTGGCTGCTGCGCAAGGGCCAAAGGCTGATTGGGATCGGCTTCAATGGCTTTATTAAAGCGGCCATAGATAAATCCCAGCCTTAACTTGTCAGGATTTAATTCTACGCCGCCCCCTAAAAAGTTATGTCCGGCCAAGGTGAAAGGCGAAAACTCCAAGCTTCGCCAGCCAGCATGAAAGGTGGCCCATTTGTAGGTTGGACTAATGCCATATTGGTTAAAGGGCTGGGTATAGCTGCGCTGCTGGTCGCTAACTACAACCGAAAACGGAAAAGCTACGCCATAAAGCGAGAGCGTTGGCGCACCACTCAAAAGATAGGAAAACTCGCGTTGCCTGGCGGGAATGCCATTTACATGATAGGTACCGATGCCCAAACCGAAAGATCCGGTCAATGCAAACGGCTTTTGTTTAGCTATCGTTCCCAAATCTTGGGCGAGCAGCTTATCTGGCAAGGCCAATAGACCAAAAGCAACAGCAATGGGCAACACTAATCTTTTCATCATTAGTTTTTTAAATGGTTAAGAATCGTTGCTCCGCTATTTCAGTTTTACAAAATCGCTTTCCTTTAGGTTAAGCCGCTGCATGACTTGCTGCATCGGTATTGCACTTACATTATTGCCCAAAAAGCCTGTTGTACTTGCTGGAGCCACTACAATGCGTACTTTATCAAACTCGAGCAAAACATCGCTCATATTGCTTCGGCTGGCAAAGACCCTTACTGCTGCACTGGTTGGGCCGACCGTTAAATTGTACGAGTAATATTGAGGCAGGCCGGTATCGAAATTGGTAAAGGAAAGCTGCATCCATTTTTTCTGCAGATCAACGGTTTTAATGCGAACATAAACCAAGGTACTGCCCGATTGTGCGGCCACCGCTGCCAACATGGGCAAATTGAATACCGAAGTGGTATCATTAAAGGTGGTATGCCTATCCATTCTCATCTTGAAGTTAAGCCCATCAAATCCGTTGAATTTAGAGATCCAATCGAAAGTACTGGCTTCGGTAGTTTCGAAAGCCATTACACTACCCGTACCATCGGCTCCTTTAAGCGAAGTACCACTGCCCCACAAGCCGCTTGCCTTAGGGCCATACATTATATAGGTAATCACATCCAAATAAAAATCGCCATCAACGCCCAAACCGTTATCGGGCACTCCCCTGCCACTTAACACCGTATTTCCGTTGGTGCCATTCGTACCATTTGTTCCGTTTGTACCATTAGTTCCCTTCAATGAAGTGCCCGTACCCCAGCCCGATGCCGTTTTAGGGCCATATAGCATAACGGTGTATTTACCGATAAAGAAATCGCCAATTTTACCCAGCGTTGGGTCTGGAAAATAGTCGCCACCATAAATAACCGTGCCATCCGCTCCAGCCGGTCCCATGGGGCCTTGGGCTCCGTCGGCGCCACGCAAAAGAATAGGAACGCCCCAACCGTTGCCATCTTTAGGCCCGTAAAGGAGGTAGTTGGTTTTATCCAAATAATAATCGCCCAAATTTCCAATTCCACCAACAGGGGCACCATTACCACTTAAAGTGGTGCTGCCATTAGCTCCGTTGGTACCATTGGTACCACGCAGTACGGTTGCTGTTCCCCAACCAGCCGTGGTTTTGGGTCCATAAAGATTACCCGAATTCTTATCTAAATAATAATCGCCATTAATGCCTATGGTATTAGATGGAACCCCTGTGCCACTATAAATGATACTGCCATCTTTACCTGCTGCGCCTGCCGGGCCTTGGGTACCATCAGCACCGCGCAACAAAATAGGCGCACCCCAGCCACTTGCTGTTTTGGGGCCATATAATAAATAATTGGTTTTATCCAAATAATAATCGCCCACCACTCCTGCCGAGCCCGATGGTGTACCATTGCCGCTTAAAGTGGTGCTGCCATTGGTTCCGTTGGTTCCGGCTGCCCCCATCAAAGTAATGGGTGTACCCCAGCCTGTTGCGGTTTTTGGACCATATAAATTTCCTGCCGAACGGTCAAGGTAATAATCGCCCGTCGTGCCCAAGGTGCCTGCAGGCGCACCTGTGCCGCTGTAGATGACACTGCCGTCTTTGCCAGCTGCACCAACAGCTCCTGCTGTACCAGTTGCTCCTTGAGGGCCAGCCGGACCTTCTGGCCCCGTTAAACCCGACTCGGAACATCCGAGCAAAATGCCAATCAAACAAATCAGTAAAAAAAAGTAATTGTTCTTCATATCGGTTCCTTTATTGAAAATTTAATGCCTTAACAAGTTAACCGAAATCATAAGTCCTAAAATTGCCTCTTGCGCCTAGGCAAACCGGGGGCAACTTTAAGGGAGAACGCATCTTAATGTATCTTTTCGGATACATGAAATTAGTTCGGCACGATTCGAATTGGGCAAATTATCGACGAACGGATAGGAATAATCGATAAAAGGAAATGGCTTAGGCTTTTTCGAAAAGCACCTGCATGCAGGTGCCTTCCTGTTCGTTGCTCCTGATCAGCAACTGGGCATTCAGCTGGTGGAGTAGTTCTTTCACAATGAGCAATCCGTAGCCATTAGACTTGCTACTGACATGAAACCCACTCTGCAATTCGGCAATTTTGTCTTCAGGAATAAGCAAGCCACTATTGACGATGGCAATAAACGGTTGCCCCTTGTCATTAACAGCAGCCTTTAGCACGATAACGCCTTTCGGAAAGGAATGATTGATGGCATTTTGCAAGAGGTTGCGCAACACGATGAGCAAAAGATTTTCATCGCTTTTCAAGCTGGATAGTCCCTGCATTTCTTCCTTGATTTCCAGTTCTTTGGCTTCGGCCTGATTTTGCAACAAGGCAATCACCTTCACAAACAGCTCACTGATCAAAACATCAGACAAATCTAGCTCAAAATGCTCCATTTGGCTTTTCGACCATAACAATAGGTCTTCCATGGTAGCCAACAAGGCCGTAGAAGATTGGATCAGCTTCTTTTGATGGGCTTCCTGTTGCGCTTCAGACAGCAATCCGGATTTGGCCTGCTGCAGCTTGAGGAAAGTGAACAACTGGCTCACCGGACTACGCAAATCGTGGCTAATGATACCAAAAAGACGTGCTTTGGTTTGATTGGCTTCAGCCAGTTTTTGATTAACCAGATCTAGCGCTACATTAGACTGATGCAATAATACATTTGACCTGTTCTGGTTTCTGTTGTTTCGGTAAATCAGGATGGTTACCAGCAAGGCAAGTCCGAAGGCAATGCTAAGGGCCAACTGTAGCTGGTTCTTCTGTTTCAGCAATTTATTGGCGGCCAAACGCTCATTAGACAGGTAATCGATCTGCTTTTCTTTTTCGGCATTTTTATATTTGAACTCGATGTTGGCAATCTGCTCATCAGATTTGTCTTGATAAATTTTGCTAGACAAAGCATTGTAATCTTTATAATATTTCAAGGCTTTGCCATTATTGCCCAATTTTTCATAGCTCTGGGCAAGTTTGAGTATAATGGAGGCATAAACATCCTTACTAAAGGAATAAGAACCCGGTAATGCTTTTTCTAAGTAGGTAATGGCTTTGTGGTAATGCTTCAATTCATAATTCAGGTTGCCCATTAAGTTAAGTGCGTACAGCAAAGCTTCCTTGCTTTCTGATTCTACGCCAAGCTGATAAGCCTTTGTGGCATACTGTTTAGCCAATGCCATGTTCTTATCCAAATAATAGGAAGCGAATATCCTGTTCACGGCGCTTAATTCAGAACTGGCATAGAATAATTTTTTATCGGCCATTGCCCCATAAACCTTGTCGTAGTATATCTTGGCGCTGTCTATCTTTTGCATATTCAGATAAACCTGTTCAAAATTGATATAAAGCCTAATTTTGGCACCCATGTATTTTTCAAAATAGGGTTCGGCCTGCTTAAAGCTGTTGAGAGCATTTTGATTTTGGTGCAACTGCAGGTAAAGATTGCCCAAACTGGCATAAGCCAAACCCAAACTCACTTTCGAGGTGTAATCTCTTTTTTGTGCGAGTATTTTCTCTTTTAACGGCAACGATTCGAGAATATAGGAAATGGCTTTATGGTAATCGCCAATACTTAGATATTCTTCGCTCAATGCTGACAAGATGCGGTCTTTAATTGTATCGTCCTTTGCCAGTGGCAACAACTGGTGTAGCCGTTTCACATGGGGCTTAGTCTCTTCAAAACGGCCCAGGTAGCGGTTCAAATAGTTGATCTGTTGCAGCGCCATCACTTCATACTTCATATTTTGACCCAGCATGGCGTACCTGACGCTTTGCTTGAGATAAAAAAATGCACTGTCGTTTTTGAGCTGCACCTTGTAGGTATGGCCAATAAAAAAGGAATAAGCCGATAGACTGTGGTAATCGTTCTTGGAAGTAATCTCCACTCCTTTGCGGGCCACAATAATTACACTGTCGAATTCTCTAAAGATACCTCTTTCAATTGTCCGGTTATAAAAGCGAGTAGCATAATCCAGCCATTTTTTACTTTCATAGCTCGGTTGTTGCGCGTGTAGCCCAAAACAGCACAAGCAGCAACATAAAACGAAATAAAACCGAGCGTTTGCAGACATAAAGCGCTATTATTTCAATTTATCATCATCAATTGGCCATGTAATTGCTCAAAACCTCCCGGATTTCGCGCAGGTAGGTTTTGCCGATGGGCAAGTGGCTACTCCCCATATCAACCTGTTTGGTGTTAAGGCATTTTACCTTGCCGATAGCAATGGCATAACTGCGATGGATGCGGATAAATTTGCCAGGGGGCAACGATTCGAGAAAGCTAGACAAGGTAATCAAGCTAAGGTACACCTTGTTTCCGGTTACAATTTTGGTATAATCGCCATAGGCCTCTAAATAAATAACCTCTTTGGCACTAATATTTACAATTTTATGTCCTTCTTTAAAAATGATCTTTTCGTTTTCGAACAGAATATCGTAGGCCTCGGCTTTGTTTTTGAGCTGGGTAAAAGCGATGATCCTTCTGAGGCTCTCTTCAAAACGATCACTGGTTAAAGGCTTGAGGATAAAATCAAAAGTCTTTAGCTGGAAACCCTGCAGTGCATATTCGGGGTGAGAGGAAATAATAACATTGATAGAACCCAGGTGATTAATGGTCTTGATCATTTCCATACCATTGATTTCTGGCATATCTACGTCGGTAAACAATACATCGGGCCGGTGTTGCTTCACGAAGCTAATAGCTTCCAAGCAGTTGCCAAAACTTCCTATCAACCGTAAATCGTCGTAATTAGCAAGCTCAGCCTCTACCGCCAATCTGTCTAAATCGTCGTCATCAATAATAATGCAAGTAAGGGGAACGCTCATAAAACAAAGGGCCTGTCTCTTATACACATCTGACGCTGCCGACGAACCACGACATGGGGTGTTGTGGGGGGGGGGGGGGGGGGTGGAAAGGGGGGGGGGGGGGGGGGGGGGGGGGGGGGGGGGGGGGGGGGGGGGGGGGGGGGGGGGGGGGGGGGGGGGGGGGGGGGGGGGGGGGGGGGGGGGGGGGGGGGGGGGGGGGGGGGGGGGGGG
>NZ_JAELUC010000057.1 GCF_016429155.1 Pedobacter sp. ASV12
AGATGTGTATAAGAGACAGGCTGAGGCTTTAAAAACCGCTTGCGATTCATCCAAAACAATGGCTCATTAGCAATAAACTTAGGTTCAGGAATAGTGCCTGCTTCAATGAAATGGGTAAACGAAACCAATCAAACGGTTGGAACAACTACTACCATAAACAATTTGGTTGCAGGCCTATATAAACTCTATTTAAAAGACGAAAATGGTTGCGAAGCGCTGTACAAATCGATTACGATCAACAGAATAGCACCACTAACCATTAATGAGGGCGCCATCAATATCAGTTCAGATCTTTGTGGACAAGGCGTAGGCGCTATCGACAATGTTATAGTTACAGGGGGACAAGTCCCTTATCGGTACAATTGGAAAAATCAGGATCAGCAACAAATCGGGACCATGCCAAACCTCTCCCATTTGCCGGCTGGCATCTACACGCTTTCGGTAACCGATGCCTTGAACTGCGAAGTAAAAACATGGCAAGTTGTTATCCAAAACCAATCGTCGTCTTTAGAAACACCCCTTGTAGATCCTATCAGCATTTGTGCGCCCACTAAAGTCAATATAGCCGTAAAAAATGCAGTAAGCGGTGGAACTTACAGGCTGTATGCTTCCTTACAATCTACACAGCCGATCGCAGAACAAAAAAACGGCATATTTCAAATCGACGTAGCTACCAATTCATCATTCTATGTTACGCAATTTTTAGGGGATTGCGAAAGCGCAAAAGGTGTAATCAATATAGAATTAAATGGTGCAGAACTTAAAATCCCCAGTTCTTTCTCGCCAAATGGCGATGGTGTAAATGATTTGTGGTCAATTACGGGGCTCGATAAATACCCACGTGCCCAAGTAAAAATATTCAACCGACTAGGCACCAAGGTCTTTGAATACACCGGATCGGCGCTAAAGTTCGATGGAAAATATAGGGGAAGTAAATTGCCACCTGGTGTTTACTATTACATGATTTCGTTGTCAGAGAACTGTCGACAGCTTTCAGGAAGCCTGCTCGTTTTATAATTTTAGCTAAGTGTTCAGACGAAAGATTTTTATTGCTAATATGCCTTTCCGCTCAAAAAAGAAGAAAAGATAACAAATTGGCTTTTTTGTTTATTTTCGCAACGTACATTTAAAACTACATGAAAAATTTTCGCTCTATCATCTTACTCTTAAGCTTATTAACCCTTGGATTAAGCGCCTGCCAAAAACCTATCGATTTTCCGGAAGGTTCGGGGCCTGGTGGCACAAAGAAAACAATTTCAGCCTTCTTTAAGGCCAAAGTAAACGGAGTTTGGGTAGAATGCAACATAACTACCGTGCAACTTTACAATACTCCTAACCCCACTATCCAGATTTCGGCTTTCAAAGGTGCTACAGATGGTTTTACCATTGCCCTGCAAGACTATACCGGCGTTGGTGATTATAGTTTGGGTTCGCTAAACACGGCATCTTATGTGAATGATTTCAAAAACCCTTTTTCGAACAACTTTATAGCCGAGAAAGGCAATGTTAAGATTACCAGTGCTAATGCCAAAACGATTAAAGGTACTTTTGAATTTAGTGGCTTCAACATCGATGGAAATGCCACCAAAGAGATAACCGAAGGCTCGTTTGAGCTATCGCTAGAAACACCAATCGCTCCGACACCTGGCGATAACGACAAAAACCTAAGCACCAAAGTTGATGGCACTCCAGTATCATTTATTGTAGCGGCCGCGGGCATGGTACAAACACCATTGGGCAAAACCATCAGTATTGCTGGCGTCAATGGCACAAAAACCATCTCTATAGCCATTTTTGATTATACCGGACCTGGTACCTACGCCCTGAATGACTTGGCTCAGGTGGGCTACAACCAAGACCAGAGCCAAACGGGCTCTTTCCTGTCTACAAGTGGCAAAGTAGTGGTGAACAGCTACATTAATGGTGTAATCAAAGGGACTTTCGAATGTGTGGCGCCAAATGAGGATAGCAGCCTTAATACCAAAGTAACGCTTACCGAAGGGAAATTTGAGGCCAAATTGCAACAGTAGGCAATTTTCAGTTGGCAATTGCCGATTTCAGTTGCAATTTTTAGTTGGCAGTTACGATTGGTTATTTTGTTTTATCTCCGTTCAACCATTTAATCAACTTTATATGAAGATTTTTCGCTCCCTCCTTTTAGCAAGCAGCTTTTTGTTTGCATTGCTTTTTTTATCAGTCAATTGCGCAGCCCAAAGTCCAACATACCAAGCCTTGGTTGCTATAAACTACAGCTCAACCAATAGTAGCCTAGATGTTAAAACAGTGCCTACTTTAGAAGATTTTAACAGCAAAAAGAACAAAGTTTGGGGCAATATCTATTTCAAATATTTCAAGAACAGCAATTTCACCATTGTTGATGAAGACCCTTTTAAATTTACGGCAACTAACGAATTGGCCTATTTAGTTTATTGCGGCACACAAGAACCTTTAACCCTCAGCTTCAAGAAAAGCGAACAGAATAAATCATTTAACCTTGATATCGTGATGTTTTCGGTTGAAAACGGCAAAGTGATTAGCGAAAAAATAAAAGGAAAAAACTATACCGTTATTAAAGAACCTAGTCAGGTTAAGCTCGAAATCAACAAAGATGCCATGAAGCCAGGTGCTTACCTTAGAATTATAAGTACCGTTGAAGCTTCCAACTTAAAGCAGATCGGTATTTTCAGCTTTGCCAAGCCAGTAACAGGAGATTACGAGTTTATGGTAACTGCCAATATCCCTTCGGCGTTTGAATATGAAATACCTTCTCAGCTACAATTCAAGGAACAGACAACCAAAGAAATAAGGCTAAAGCGGATCGTGCCTTCATCACCACCTATAATCGACTACAATATGGTGAGCAACCTGAGCAAATGGACTTTGCCAAGCAATATAAACGACGAAATAAGCTTTAACCTTAAAAACATCTTTTTTCCTTTTGATGTTGGCGTTAAAGCGCAACGCATTATGGAAGCCAAATAATTTTAGAGCGCGGCTTTGATCGAATCTTCGGAGCGGGCAACCACGGCTTTGTCTTGATTAACTATAATTGGCCTTTGGATCAATATCGGGTTATCGTGCATAACCTGCAGCCACTCTTCGTCGCTCAGATTTTTGCCTTTATAGTTTTCTAGGTAAACGGCTTCGTTGGTGCGGATCAGATCGTGCGGCTTGCACCCAAGCTTTTCTATAACCTCCTGTAGTGTGGCTAAACTCGGCGTATCTTTCAAATATTCGATGATTTCGAAAGGCTCTCCGCATTCGGCCAAGGCTTTTAAAGCGGCGTTGCTCTTGCTGCAACTGCTGTTATGGTAAATGGTAATCATCTTTAGTTTTTGCCGTACCAATCGTGTTGGTCTATTCTGGTAATTTCGGGCTTCCCGATTTCGTTAAGCAAGCGGCGTGCGCCCACCAAAGTACTGCTCTGTGCATCGTAGTCGGCCGCGGTGGGCACCAAGCTATTGATTTTAACCATGCCTGCCGACTGGATAAACTGACCATTGCCCATGTAAATAGCCGTATGGGTAACCCTGCCACCGTTAACGCCCCTGCGCTTGGCCGCCGAGAAAAACAGCAGATCTCCGGGCTGTAGGTTATTGAGGCATTTGGTGAGGCTGATGTTATCGTTTTCGAGCACATCAACCGGATTACCAACCAGCGCCTGTTGCGAAGCATCTCTCGGAATCACGATCCCATTAAGAAAATAAGCCGTTTTGGTAAAGCCGCTACAGTCTACTCCTTTGATAGAGGTACCGCCCCATAAGTAAGGCACGCCCAACAAAGTTTGTGCGGTTGCCAAAATGGCATCGGCATTTGGATTGGGCCGTTTGATCCATTGATTGTATAATTTGGCCTGAACCTGTGGCAGGTAAGCTATCCGGCCATCGGGATAGCTTACCTTGTAAAAATCCTTCTCCTGCCCTAACAATTGCAGGATATTACCACTTACCAAATCAGATACTCTTTTCGAGCTCACATCGGCTTGGCTATAACTATGGCCATAATCGGCCACAAAAACAATTTTGCTTGCCTTTTGCCAAGCTTCAAACTGCGCTTTGTCCATCAGGCCTAGAGCACTGCCGTCAACCCACGACAAGTAGCCATCGGGGGTTTGCACCAAATAGAAACCTCCCTGTTTCTTGAATACCTTTACAGGAGTGCCCAAAAGCATTTGGGTTAGGAGCTCTGCCGCATTTTGCGGATGCGCCCTGTTGTTGCAAACCGAAAGGTTGGCCACACCATATTCCAAACCGTTCAGTTCTTTGGCGGGCAAGAGTACCGCACTGAACTTGAACGATGAAGCCTGTGGCCTTACCCGCTCAAATTCGTCCAATACTTTTTTTGAAGTGCTTTCCAGCTTTGCCGAATCGCCTTTAAGCTGCAGGTTGAAATAGATGGCTCGCTTATCGGGCGCATATTGTTTTTGTATTTCAACGGCTTTGGCTCTGTAGGTGCTGGTATCTGTTTGGGCACCCGCTACAGTCCCATACAGGCATAAAAATAGTACTGTATAAAAGCTTTTCATCTGCTTGTGAATTGAACAACTAAGTTACGTAAACTTGATTCTTTAATCCGAATGATAAGGTAATTTAATATTTACATCTTGCTTTTGGCGCTAATCCTGCAAACAGTTTCTTTAAAAATTATGTTATATTAGTTACTGTACCTTAGCCCTGAAGATCACTCGCATGTTAAAAAAACTACCGCTCCCTTTTTGGACCATCGCCTTGCCCGTGCTGGCTTGGATTGCCTATATCAGCCCGATTAATGGATTGGGCATTTTTGACGTGGTGATTTTAACCGCTTTGCTAATCGGTAGCGTTTTAGCCGCGGTACACCATGCCGAAGTTGTTGCCCACAGGGTTGGCGAACCTTACGGAACGCTATTGCTGGCCTTGGCCATTACCACCATAGAAGTAGCGCTGATTGTTTCGTTGATGCTTACTGGCGGACCCGAAACGACCGCCCTGGCAAGAGACACGGTTTTAGCGGCCACTATGATTATTTTGACCGGCATGATCGGAATCTGTTTATTGGTTGGGGGTGCCAAATACAGGGAACAGGAATTTAGCTTAAGTGGCGTGAGTGTGGCTTTGGTAGCCTTAATTGCCATTACCGTACTGACACTGATCTTGCCCAATTACACCACCAGCACGCCAGGCCCTGTTTATAGCCAGGTGCAGCTGGGCTTTGTGGCCATTATATCTCTTGTTATTTATGGCGCATTTGTATTGACCCAAACAGTTAGGCATCGCGATTTCTTTTTGCCACCAGGAGCAGATGGAAACGAAGATGAGCATGCTGCTCCGCCTACCTCAAAAACGGCATGGCTGAGTGGCTTTTTATTATTGGTTTGTTTGGGGATTGTGGTTTTATTGGCGAAAGCCCTGGCACCCGACATTGAAAAAGCGGTAATCAATGCTGGAGCCCCCAAATCGTTGGTAGGTGTAATTATTGCCGCGGTGGTACTTTTACCCGAAGGCTTGGCAGCCTTTGCGGCCGCCAGGAAAAACAGGTTGCAAACCAGCCTAAACCTGGCCCTGGGCTCGGCCTTGGCCAGTATCGGACTTACCATACCAGCAGTTGCCATGGTAGCCCTATTTACCGGAATGACCATAACCCTGGGTATAGACATGAAAGCAACCGTGCTGTTGCTCTTGTCGTTATTTACCATTATGCTATCGTTGGCTACCGGCAAAACCAATATGCTACAAGGCGTGGTGCTGTTGGTTATTTTTGCCACTTACCTATTTACTACTATTGCACCTTAATTCGATTAGACACTATTTTTTTAAACCATTCTGATTAGCTAAATTGCCGGCTTTTAATTGAATGAGCCGTACAAATATCCGTTCCACTTCCATCTACCTGGCCTTAATTTACCGTTTGCTGTTGTTAATGGTCATGTATTCGCTTTGCCGGCTGGGCTTTTATCTCACCAACCGGTCGTTGTTTAATCATTTAGACTTTGGCGAACTGACTTATGTATTTCTAGGCGGGCTTAAATTCGATATCGCGTCCCTGCTTTATCTCAACTCGCTTTACATCGTACTGCAGGCCATTCCTTTTCCCTTTCGTTACCGCAACGGCTACCAGCGTTTTTGCCAATGGCTTTTCGTGGTGAGCAACAGCATCGGCATATTGGCTAATTTTATAGATTTCGCTTATTACAAATATACCCTCAAGAGAACAACTACGAGTGTATTTTCGCAGTTTAGCAACGAACAGAACAAGCTCAAGCTGACCTTCGATTTTTTGATTGACTATTGGTACCTGCTCATCTTTTTTATCCTCTTTATTTACGGTTTTATCAAACTTTACCAATGGATCAAGGTACAGGCAACTCCAAAATTCACCTGGCAGGTTTACCTTGCTCAAACCCTGGCCTTTATCCTGATTTTGGGATTTTGCGTAATTGGCATGCGGGGTGGCTGGCGCCATAGCACGCGCCCTATTACCTTGAGCAATGCCGGCGATTTTGTGAAATCGCCAAACGATATGAGTTTGGTGCTCAACACGCCGTTTACCATCATGAAAACCATTCAATCGGCTAATTTGAAACCGGTTTACTATTACAGCGAGCAAACTCTTGACAGCCTTTACTATCCAATCCACAAACCCGAACACAAAGCGCCGTTCAACAAGCTGAATGTGGTTTTTCTCATCATCGAAAGCTTGGGCAAAGAACATGTCGGCGCCCTGAACAAAGACCTGCTCAACGGCCAATACAAAGGCTATACGCCATTTATCGACAGCTTGGCCGCGCAGAGCTTTACTTCTACCCGAACCTACGCCAATGGCCGCAAGTCTATCGACGCCCTGCCATCCATCATTTCGGGAATCCCGTCCATACGCGAGCCTTTTGTGCTTTCTACCTACTCGAGCAACAAAACAACCAGCATAGCCAAGCTGTTGGGCGACGAAGGCTACGAAACAGCTTTTTTCCATGGCGCACCCAACGGCTCGATGGGCTTTTCGGCCTATACCAACCTGGCGGGCATCAAAAAATATTTTGGCAAGAACGAATACAACAACGACGCCGATTTTGATGGCATTTGGGGCATATGGGATGAACCTTTTATGCAGTACATGGCCAAAACCATCAATACCTTTAAGCAACCTTTCTTTACGGCTTTTTTCTCTGTTTCTTCGCACCACCCATTTAAAGTGCCTGAAAAATACGCAGGAAAATTTCCGAAAGGCCCTTTGCCAGTGCAAGAACCGATGGGCTATACCGATATGGCTATCGGCAAGTTCTTCGCCACCGCATCAAAAATGCCTTGGTTCAAAAATACGCTGTTTGTGCTTTGCGCCGACCATGCCACGGTTTCATACCTGCCCGAATACAAAACTGTTGCCGGCGATTTCTCCATCCCGATTTTATTCTATTATCCGGGTGGCGACTTAAAGGGCCGGACCGACAAAATGATCCAGCAGATAGACATCATGCCTACCGTACTCAACTACCTGAACTACGACAAACCGTATTTCGCCTTCGGATTTGATGCCTTTAGTCCGCAAAAAAACAATTTTGTAGTGAACAACAACGACGGCACCTTTAGCTTTTACCTGGGCGACTACCTGATGATGCACAACGGCAAAAAGGCACTGGCGCTGTACGATTTAAAAAACGACCGCCTCAACAAAACCAATTTGGTTGACCAACGCCCCGAGATACAGCAAAACATGGAAAAATACCTCAAGGCTTTTATCCAGCAATACGACAACAGAATGATCAAAGACCAATTAACCGCCAAATAAGATGAGAAAAAGAGCCTTGATGATCATCGATTTCTTTTATCCCCCTTTTAAAAAATGGTTCAGCTTGCACACGTTCAGGTACATGGCATCTGGAGGCATTACAGCAGCTACGGGTATCGTGGTGTTTTACATTGCTTATAATTGGGTATTCCACCAAAGAGATTTAGTACTTGACTTCGACTATTTGCCTAAGGTCATTACGGCAGAAACGGCGGCTTTAATGGTAGAAACACCAATTACCTTTATGGTTGGATTTACGCTTAACAAATACCTGGTATTTACCCAATCTAATCTAAAGGGACGCATCCAATTATTCAGGTATGGCACGGTTGTAGCAACCAATTTCCTGCTTAATTTGGCCTTGATCAAAATAATGGTACAAGGTTTTGGCTTTTATGGCAGTGTTGCGAAGATAATTACAACGATGATTTTGATCATCTTCAGCTATTTCTCGCAAAAACATTTCTCATTCCGGGTTAAAAAACAATAATGAAGGAATGAAAGAATGATTGAATAATTGAATGAGGGAATGATTGGATGAGTGAATGAGAGATAAAGTTTTAAGCCCTCCTTCCTTCCGCCATCCAGCTCCCAACGCAATACGCTATACCCATCATCTTACCGTAAAAGCGCATTCTTTTTTGGATTACTAGCCCGAACCCGCTATTTTAGCCTAATTCCCACAATCCACATGAAAAATGAGCGATTTTAATGATTTTAACAATCCGCAAGTAGCTAAACTGCCGAAGCACCTCCGACAATTTATTGTTGAGCAACATTACGAAAAATACACGCCGATAGACCAAGCGGTTTGGCGTTATGTAATGCGCCAGAACTATAGCTATCTCAAACATGTGGCTTATTATCCTTACATCAAGGGCCTGCAGCGCGCCGGGTTGAGCATCGAATACATCCCGAACCTGCAAACCATGAACGACAACCTGGGCAAAATTGGCTGGGGTGCGGTAACCGTAGATGGTTTTATTCCGCCTGCCGCCTTTATGGAGTACCAAGCTTATCGCGTATTGGTGATCGCCGCCGATATCCGCCAGATCAACCATATCGAATATACGCCAGCACCAGACATTATCCACGAAAGTGCCGGTCACGCCCCCATTATAGCCGACACCGATTACAACAACTACCTCAGCTATTTTGGTTCGATTGGAGCCAAAGCCATGTTTTCGAGCAAGGATTTTGAACTTTACGAAGCCATACGCAAGCTTTCTATTTTGAAGGAAGCCGTAGATGCCAACGAAGAAGAAATTGCCCTCGCCGAAAAAAACCTGAGACATATTGCCGATAACATGGGCGAACCCTCAGAAATGGCTTTATTGGGCCGTTTACACTGGTGGACAGTAGAATACGGGCTGATTGGCACTTTAGAAGAACCTAAAATTTATGGCGCAGGTCTGCTCTCGTCTATCGGCGAAAGTGCTTCGTGCATGAAACCCGATGTAGCCAAGCTCTGGTACAACCTAGACACCGTAAATTACCAGTACGACATTACCAAACCGCAGCCACAGCTTTTCGTAACGCCTACTTTCCAAAACCTGATCGATGTTTTGGAGGCTTTTGCCGATACCATGGCCTTTAGGCGAGGCGGTTCGGAAAGCATCCTGAAAGCCATCGAGTGCAAAAACCCGAGTACTGCAGTTTACAGCTCTGGACTACAGGTGACGGGCATTTTTACAGATTTGGGCCTCGACCAAGCCGATGAGCTGACCTTTGTTAAAACCACCGGTCCTTCGGCACTCGCCTTTAACGGCAAGCAGTTGGATGGACATGGCAAAGATTACCATAAAGACGGATTTTCTTCGCCCGTTGGCCGCTTAAAAGGAAGCAGCAAAGCTTTGGAAGACCATAGCCTTGAAGCATTGGCAAATTTGGGCATTGCCGAAGACCAAAGAGCCGAACTGACTTTCGAAAGTGGCATTACGGTAAACGGTCTCGTTAAAAACATCATCCGTAAGGGCGATAAAACCATATTGATTGCCTTTGAAGACTGCACGGTAAAAGAAAGCAATGGCAATGTGCTGTTTAGCCCAGCATGGGGCACCTACGACATGGCCGTTGGCGAAAAAGTAGTTTCTGTGTTTAATGGTGCGGCCGATAAGGATGCCTACGAAGAAATTACTTTCGTAAGCAAGGAACAAACGCACAAAACCCAATACGACGACGCAACCCAGCAACTGCACAATTTATACCAAAAAGTGCGCGAGGTGAGGGAAAAACAAAGTGGTTATGCCCAATTGCCTGAAATTTTCGAGGAACTGAAAACCAAGCACAGAAGCGATTGGCTTTGCGCGTTGGAGATTTTGGAGATCGTTTACCATAAGCAACTGGATGCCCAACTGGAAAAGGAACTGCGGGTTTACCTCGAAATGAAAGCCGCTACCGAAACCGAGCTCAGCAAGCTGATTAACGATGGTATGCACGTCATTGCCAATCCGGTTACCCAATTAATTACAGAAGAATAACTCCCGCAAATCCATTCGAAAAAACACTTGCGAAGTTTTTTAAACTTCGCAAGTATACCTAACTTTAAAAGCTACTCCATTAGCAATTGAACAAACCCTAAAACATTCCAACGTTACAACCCCTCCAACCCTAAAGCATGAACGTTATCATTACAGGCGCCAGCAGCGGCATAGGCTTTGAAACCGCCCTCGAATTTGCATTAGACAGCAAAAACAAGATCTTGTGTATTGCACGCTCGGCCGACAAGCTGCGCAAGCTGCACGAAATTGCGACAGGCATCAATCCCGACTGCACTTTGCTGCCCGTGGCTTTCGATTTGGTAAATGACGATTATGCCGCACTTGTTCCTTTTATCAAAGAACGTTTAGGAACGGTCGACATCCTGATTAACAATGCCGGGAGCCTGATTAACAAGCCTTTTTTAGAAACCACGGCAGAAGACATGGCTACCATGCTCGAACATAATGTAATGAGCCACTTTAAAATGATCCGCTATACTTTAGGTTTTATGGGAAGCGGTGCGCACATTGTAAACATTGGCAGCATGGGTGGTTTTCAGGGCAGTGTCAAGTTTCCGGGACTGGCGGCCTATTCGGCCAGCAAGGCCGCTTTGCATACCTTGAGCGAATGTTTGGCTTTTGAATTGGCCAATACGGGCATCAAGGTCAATTGCTTGGCCTTGGGTTCGGCGCAAACCGAAATGCTCGAAGCAGCCTTTCCTGGCTACGAAAGTCCGGTAATGGCTTTCGAAATGGGCAAATACGTCGCCGATTTTGCTAAAACCGGACATAAATTCTTCAATGGAAAGGTATTGCCCGTAGCTGTTACAACACCCTAGTATTCAAAAGCATGCCCATACTTGGCATTAGTTTTGTTCCTGCCAAAGAACTAAAACTAAAAACTATATGGAAACACCCAACTTCTCTGCAGCCGACGACGGCAAAGCGGCAGCAATCGTCAGCTATCTGTCTATTATTGGCTGGCTAATTGCCTATTTTGCGTTGTACAAAGACAAAGAAACAGATTTGGCCCGCTATCATTTAAGGCAAACCCTATTATTTGCGATCGTGTCAACCGTTCTGTACATCCTACTTTCTATCGTCTTGGTACCCATCATCATTACAACCGGGCTTGTCTTTCTAGTCTATTTGCTGAATGTACTGTGGATTGCCTTGGCCATACTTTGGCTTATTGGACTGATTGGTGCCATACAAGGCCAGAAAAAACCAATCCCGTTTATCGGAGAAAAAGCACAAAGCATGTTCTCGAGCATTTAAATTTGAGGACTTAACCTAACCAATCCTGCCTTTAAGTTTAAGGGGCAGGATTTTTTTTTTGCACTAAGCCACAAGTTTTCAACACCTTACCCTATTTATATTTTTTTTCTATCTTTGAAGCGATTTATGAAGAAATTCCTATTCATTTTTTGCTTCCTATTTGTTTTTGCCTTAAGCAGCAAAGCGCAGGATAATGTTTCTTTACCGGCGCAGTATCAAAAAATGATGGAAAAAATCCTGGGCAACCTCCCAAAAGTGGCAACTTCTAAAGCCAATAGCCTGCTCGATTTTGCCAAATCCATGATCGGCGTTCCTTACAGGTATGCCTCCAGCAATCCGAATAGGGGCTTTGACTGTTCTGGTTTTGTAAGTTACGTTTTTGGAAATTTTGGCTTCAAGGTGCCCCGTTCCTCTCCAGAATTCGCTTCAACCGGTGTTCCGGTTAAATTATCGGAAGCAAAAGTTGGCGATGTACTCATCTTTACCGGCACCAGCCATAAATCGAAAAGGATTGGCCATGTAGGCATCATTTATTCTATTGACGATGAAGGCAACATCAAATTCATCCACTCTACCTCCGGAAAGGCCAATGGGGTAACCATTACCGATTTCGACAACTACTACAAAGGCCGTTTCGTCAAGGCCGTAAGCATCATGTAATTGCCTTTGCAATTCGCCACTTTTTCCTTAACTTCAAGCCATCATGGCCACAATTAAAACCAAGGCAACCGCACAACCGGTAGCAGATTTTTTGTCCCAAATTACCGATACCGTAAAGCAAAACGACTGTAAGGTTATTTGCGAGCTTATGGAAGAGGTAACCGGACAAAAGGCAAAGATGTGGGGGCCGGCCATTATTGGCGTAGGCGACTACCTGTACAAATACGACAATGGACGAACCAACGATTGGTTCATGATGGGCTTTTCGCCACGCAAACAGAACATCAGTTTGTACATTTTGGGTTGCAAGGCCGAAACCAAGTCGGCGCTCCTGGCCAATTTAGGCAAGCATAAAACCGGAAAGGGCTGCCTCTACATCAATAGGCTTTCTGATGTCGATATCGACGTACTTAAAAAGCTTTGCGAAGAATCGTATAACAACCTGAAAGACAGCTAATCAGTATTGAGCCAATTGTTAAAGCAGCACTACTTTTAACGCATCTTGGACCTGGCCAAGAGCCAGCAGCTGATGTGCCAACTCATGCAGCTCGCGTTCGCGGTTATTGGCATCGCCTATGGTGGCATCCAAAATATCCTTTACGGCAGTATTCCAACGCATACCGTCTATTTCTTCACCGCTTGGCAACTGTTCTACATTACCCAGCATGCCCAGGTCGTTGCCTGTTAAAACCCTGGAATTTCTGACCGATACCGGCAAAGCATCTACACCGATGCCCAAAGTTGTAAGTGGTTTAGCCACTTTAAAAAGGTTTTCGGCCGTTACCCTGCAATACCAGTCGCCACCCAAGCGGGCCACCAAATCTATTTTGGCCTGGTCTATTTTGCCATCGGCATCTAAAATCTCTTCTTTGATATGGATGACCTTGATTTCGGCCAGCACCAGGTTACCGGCACCATGCTGGTCGCCCAGCGCAATCACTTCCTTCACCACACACTCTAACTGTACCGGAGCCTCGGCCACTCTTGGTGGCTTTACCGTAAGTGATTCGAGCATGCCGAAACCCGCTTTCTCAAATTCGTTTACGCCTTTGGCATATTCGGTACTGGCCAAACTGGTTTGCTGCACCATCGCATAGTTTACAATGTTGATGACACATTCCTTTACCTGCAGGACGTTTTCTAAGGTATGTTTTGTGGTATTGTCGCGAACCCGGCGTGCCGGCGAGAAGACACACATTGGCGGATTGCTGCCAAACAGGTTGAAAAAGCTAAACGGACTGAGGTTAACCTGCCCATCGGCATCAACTGTTGAAGCAAAACAGATTGGCCTCGGCGCGATGGCATATTGCAGATAGTTCTGTAATTGTACTGGCGAAAGATCGGCGGTGTTTAGGGTAAGCATTTTAAAAGGGTTGGAAAGTTAGAGAGTTTAAAAGTTATAAGGTTGGAACGTTTTACAGGCTAATTTTTGGTGTTTTGTTTTTTGATTTTTTGGTGGCTTCAAAATTTTTCAAATAATCAATAAACCGTTTGGTTTTTGAAGGAACTCGATACTCATCTTATATAAAGCTATGTAGTGCTCTTCGCTTAATTTGCTTGTTTCTTTTAAAACAATGATTTTATTTCGAAACTCGCCCGAAGAGCCTTTTGCATAGATAAGAAAACGGATAAAGTCTGGGTTGTTGTTATACTCAAAGCCTTCGGCAACATTATCAGACATTGACATTGCGACTCTTCTTAATTGGTCTTTTAAGCCGAAATCTGATTTAATGGGTTCAAAATCCGAAATCCAATAGGTATCAACTGCGATTTTCTTAGCTATTTGCCAAATTTCAAGATCTTCAAATCTTTCAATCTTACCCATGCCTCACCTCCTTTCAAACACCATAACATTTCAACTTTCCAACCTTAAATCATTTTATTTTTTTTCAGCGCTAAAATCGAAAAATCAGTATCTACTTTGGTAATCACATTGCTCAGGGTACCTAGGCCGGTAATCTCCATTTCTACATTATCGCCAGGTTGCAGCCATTGTACTTGGTAGTTTGGATCGTTGAGCAATCCGGTGCCGTTCAGCTCCAAGAAGCATCCTGTTCCTACCGTCCCCGATCCAATAACATCGCCTGGCAAAATATCAACACCGTAGGCACAACGCTCAATAATTTCGGCAAAGGTCCAGTCCATATCGGCCATGTTACCTGCCGAAACTTCGATTCCGTTTACCCTGCAGGTCATTTTAAGGCTATAGTTATTGCCCACGTGATTAGGTTTCGGCGCTACTTTGTAAGGCTCAAGCTCATCGGGTGTAACCAACCACGGACCAATAACCGTAGAAAAATCCTTGCCTTTGGCCGGGCCTAAATTCAGCAGCATTTCTTCCATCTGCAAGGTACGGGCGCTCATGTCGTTCATGATCATGTAACCTGCAATATAATCGTCGGCTTCGGCAGCCTTGATGTTTCTTCCTTTTTTGCCGATAACCACGGCTACCTCCAATTCAAAATCCAGCTTCTGGAAATGATCTGGCATACAGGCGATTTCTCCAGGACCCTGAATGGCATTGTGGTTGGTAAAATAGAAAATCGGATATTGGTCAAACTCGGCAATCATGTCTACCTTGCGGTTGCGCCTGGCCGCCGCCACGTGTTGCCTAAACGCATAGCCATCCCTGCAAGAAGTTGGATGTGGTACCGGCGCCAAAAGCTCATAAAAAACCTCTTCTTTCGGCGACAATGTTCCTTCGGCAATAGACCGACTGATTTTTTTTGCCCTGTCCATCAGCTCTTCGCCCCCCTGCAAAAAGGCATTCATCTCATCCGGGATCAGCTTGTCGCATGAGTTCAAATTGTAGATATGACCGTTTACAAAAACGCCCAAGTGCTCTCTATCTTCGGTTTTATAGGATACTAATTTCATATGTAATATTTGGCTAAATGACGCGATAAAGCTAGCGTTTTACATTAACCTGTACAACGCCTGGGCCGAAGATTTTAAAAGATGTACTGATTATGAACCTTTTTGGTCTTGTTCAAAAACCACCAGCTCCTCGCCAGTAGCCATGATAACCTTGGTGGCCAAACCAATAAAAAGGCCATGTGCCAGAACCCCTTCAATTTGGTTGAGCTGTATGGCCAGCGCTTGCGGATCGGCAATCAGGCCAAAATCAACGTCGGCAATGTAATTTTGGTTATCGGTAACAAAAAGCGTATCGTTTTTGTGCCGCAGCTGTGTCTTGCCCCCCAGTGTGGCTAGCTGATCGAGCACATACCTGCAGGCAACCGGCGCCAGCTCAACCGGCACCTTAAAAGCACCCAGCTGGCTTACTTTTTTCGACGAATCGACAACCACTATTCTATTCTTGCTTAATGAAGCCACTATTTTCTCCCTAAACAAAGCCCCGCCGCCACCTTTAAGCAACTGCAGTTCTTCGGTAAACTCATCGGCGCCGTCAATACTGATGTCGATTTCACCGACTTCGCCCAAGGGCAACAAGGGAATACCCAAGGCCTTGGCCTGTTCTTCGGTTTGCAAAGAGCTCGGCACGCCTTTAACCTGAAGACCATCTTTTAGCCGATCGGACAATGCGCTTAGCGCAAAGCTTGCGGTAGAGCCAGTACCCAGCCCTACAATATCGTTGTGCTTCACCAGTTTCACGGCTGCTTGGGCCGCCAATTGCTTTGCTAGTTCTTGGTGATTTGGGGTTAGAGCTGCCATCCATTAAAAGTAACAAAGAAATTTGAAATTTTGTCGATTAAAAACCCTAATTTAGTCTCGAAAATGATTGACAACCCTTCATATCAGAACCATAACGCCAACGAGGTGCTCGCTGCGTTCAGGTATGCCATGTTATCCAAGATCATTTTTGCGCAATATTCTTTATAAGCCGTTCCATCTGAGCGCCTACCAAAAACGTTTCATCGTTTTTATCGTTATATAATTACATTCTAACCAATATACCTAACGTTATGCCAATTTACCATACTTTAGGAACCATCCCAGCTAAAAGACATACGGTTTTTCGCAAACCCGATGGCAATCTCTACGCTGAAGAACTGGTTTCGACAGAAGGCTTTTCAAGTCTTTACTCCTTGGTTTACCATTGCCATCCGCCAACCATTGTCAAATCGTTGGGCGAACCGTATTCGGTAGAACCTAAAATTGCCCGCGAGAAACATTTGCGCCATACCAGTCTCATCGGCTTCAACATCAAGCCCGAAGACGACTACCTGAAAAGCAGGAAACCAGTTTTGGTTAACAGCGACCTGCATATTTCTTTGGCCGCTCCTCGCCAATCGATGACCGATTATTTCTACAAAAACAGCCAGGCCGACGAAGTGGTTTTCATCCACGAAGGCTCAGGCACCCTAAAAACCGGTTTCGGCCAAATCAAATTCCAATATGGCGATTACCTGGTTATTCCGCGGGGCACCATTTACCAAATGGAATTCGACAACGAAAACAACAGGCTTTTCATTATTGAAAGCTTTAGCCCCATCAGAACACCCAAACGCTACCGTAACCAGTTTGGCCAACTGGAAGAGCACTCTCCCTATTGCGAAAGGGACATCAAGCGTCCGCAAAACCTAGAAACCATCGACCAGTTTGGCGATTTTAAGGTGTTGATCAAGAAACAGGGCATGATGTATCCCTACGTATATGGCACCCACCCCTTCGATTTTGTAGGCTGGGATGGCTTCCACTATCCTTGGGCTTTCTCGATCCACGATTTTGAACCTATAACCGGTCGCTTGCACCAGCCACCGCCGGTACACCAAACTTTTGAGGGCCATAATTTTGTGGTTTGTTCTTTTGTACCACGAAAATACGATTACCACCCGCTTTCTATTCCGGCACCTTACAACCATAGCAACGTAGACAGTGATGAAGTGCTTTATTATGTAGACGGCGATTTTATGAGCAGAAAAAGTGTGGTGAAAGGCCAAATCACCCTACACCCTGGTGGCATTCCACACGGACCGCACCCTGGAACGGTAGAAAAATCAATTGGAAAAGAAAAAACAGAAGAACTGGCCGTTATGATCGATCCTTTCAGGCCTTTGATGCTTACGGAAGATGCCGTAGCGATTGAAGATGAAAGCTATCACAAAAGCTGGCAGATTAATGTAGAGTAGCGTATGTATTTAGCGCCGAGCGCCCAACATTACAACCTTAAAGCTTTACAACAACATTAAACATTACAAAACAATGAGCACACAAACATTTGCAGAAAAAATAGCGAAGGCGCAAGACTTCCTTCCTATCAATGGAACAGATTATATAGAGTTTTATGTAGGCAATGCCAAGCAGGCCGCCCATTATTACAAAACGGCCTTTGGCTTTCAATCGTTAGCCTATGCGGGCCCTGAAACCGGCGTTCGCGACCGCGCTTCTTACGTTTTGCAGCAGGGCAAAATCAGGCTGATCTTAACTACCGCCCTCAAATCGGACCACCCGATTGCCGAGCACGTAAAAAAACATGGCGATGGCGTAAAGATCCTGGCTTTATGGGTAGACGATGCCTACAGTGCCTTTGAAGAAACCACCAAACGTGGTGGCAAACCCTATCTGGAGCCTCAAACCTTAAGCGATGAGCATGGCGAAGTGAAAATGTCGGGCATTTATACCTACGGCGAAACCATTCACATGTTTATCGAGCGCAAAAACTATAAGGGCATCTTCATGCCGGGCTACCGCGAATGGAAAAGCGATTACAACCCTGCAGAAACGGGATTGTTGTACATTGACCATTGCGTAGGCAACGTAGGCTGGAACCGCATGAACGAAACCGTGAAATGGTACGAAGAAGTAATGGGCTTTGTGAACATCCTTTCTTTCGACGACAAGCAGATCAACACCGAATATTCGGCCCTCATGAGCAAGGTCATGAGCAATGGCAACGGCTATTCTAAATTTCCGATCAACGAACCTGCCGAAGGCAAAAAGAAATCGCAAATTGAAGAATACTTGGAGTTTTACGAAGGCGAAGGCGTACAGCACATTGCCGTAGCCACCAAAGACATCGTAAAAACCGTAACCGAGCTCAAAGCGCGCGGCGTTGAATTTTTAAGCGCACCGCCAGAGGCCTATTATGAAATGATGCCTAACCGCGTTGGCGAAATAGACGAAGAAATAGCACTACTTAAAGGATTGGGCATTTTGGTTGATTGCGACGAGGAAGGCTACCTGTTGCAGATTTTTACCAAGCCGGTTGAAGACCGTCCGACGCTTTTCTTCGAAATTATTCAGCGAAAAGGAGCACAATCATTCGGTGCGGGCAATTTCAAGGCACTTTTCGAATCTTTGGAACGCGAACAAGAGTTAAGAGGAAATCTTTAATCATTAAGTCAAGCTTATGTTAAATGCCTTAAAAACGGTATTTGTACTGGTGCTGGTTGCACAGGCAAGTACCTGTAAAAAAGAAGAGCTGAATATAAGCGCTCCCGAATGCATCTTGCAAAAGATAGCGGCCATCAAAGCCGAAGCGGTCTGGAACCCACCGGCCAAGGTTTACGCTTACGACTACAATGGGCAAAAGGTTTATTACATCCCTGCCCGTTGCTGCGACATACCCAGCGCCTTGTACGACAGCCATTGTAAATTGATCTGCAATCCCGATGGCGGCTTTACTGGCAAAGGCGACGGCAAGTGCGCCGATTTTTTTGAAAAACGAACGCATGAGCAACTGATCTGGCAAGACGAACGAAAATAGATTCACAATAAAAAAGGGGGCGAAAACTCGCCCCTTTTTTTATTTCAGTTTAATGGTCAGCGTTTTTTCCTGCTGATCTCTGATGATCCTTAATTCGGCGGTACTCAAAAATTGGCTTTTCTGGATAAATTGCTGCAGCTCGAGTATAGAATTGACTTTTTCGTTGCCCCATGCA
The DNA here is from genome assembly GCF_016429155.1 of Pedobacter sp. ASV12. Classification (GTDB taxonomy): domain Bacteria; phylum Bacteroidota; class Bacteroidia; order Sphingobacteriales; family Sphingobacteriaceae; genus Pedobacter. The sequence continues at coordinate 19,025 of NZ_JAELUC010000057.1, forward strand.
ATAATTACATCGCCTTTCTGCAGTTTGTTTTGGCCAGCCAACGATTGTGGCGACAGGCTAAGCAACAAAGCGCCATGATCGTCGTGCAAACCAGCGGCCGAGCGCTCGCCCAAACTTTCTATATTCTTGAAGGTAGCTCCCAGCCAAACCAAGGTAGCCCCTTGTTGCCGATTGGCTAATGCTTTTAAAGGCCTGATCGGTGGTTTGGCCGCCAGTTTCTTTAAATTGGCTTGGGTTACGCCAAAATTCATTTCAAAATTCTTAAAGCCTGTTTTCAATGCCGGTGAAGATGCCAATACACGATAGTCGCCAGTATTGGCCGCTACAAATTTTGCATCGCCATAACTGCTGTTCGCATCAACACCCAATTTTTGGGCAGCCACTAAGCCAGCCTGCGAAAGAAAGAAATTCTCATCTACTTTTTTGCCCCAGGCATTCATGCCGATAGGCGCATAAGGCGTAGATACGATATTATGGGTAAAAGTATCGTCGCTGCTGCTCAGCCATACATGCGGATGAAAAGTATTGTTGATGATGATGTTATTGGTTACGGTACGGTGATAGCCCTCCCGTAGTTTCAAGCCGCCACTTAAGCACACATTGTTATAGATCAGGTAATTGCTGCTTCCATCATCGAGGTCAATATCCCAACCATGGTCGCACTGAAAGCGATTATTACGCAACACAATGGGATCAATTACATCCAAATATTCAATCCCTGGCCTTGCGGCTACAATACTGTCTACGATTTTTCTTCCCGGGCGCCAATAGCGATCGCGACCCCAGGAGTTAAATGCCCCATGGTCGCCTGTTTCCAATACCGTGTTAAAAACATCGTTAAATTCGATGATATGGCCGCCCCAAGTTCCTTCGCTTACATTAATGCCGGCCCTAGGCACATCGTAAATGGTATTATGGCTGATGGTGATGTGTGCGGCCATCGAAATTTCGGTTCCGGCCACCTGTTTTTCGATCGTACCAATGTGATGGATCAAGTTGCCACTTGCCGTGCAATACTGCGGATAATTATCGCTTTGAGGCCCCTTGGTAAAATCCATCTGTGTCCAGGGCACAAAATTTTCGTACCTGAAAGCAGGCGATCGCACTGCATCGGCACTGCCTACAAACGAAATGGCACTTGCCCCAATGTTATAAATATGATTGTCTTTGAACTGGTTATTCTTGTTGTAATTGCTTACAAAAATGGCATTGCCACCCAGCTCGTAAAAATTGCAACCAGCCACTGTAATTTGCGCTGTTCCATCCAGTAATAGCGCACCGCCACGGTAAATGGTCCAATCGCTGCGCAACAGGGGCTCTTTAGTCAGCATAAAACTTCTTGCTGTTTGGGTAAAATCTATTTCAGCAATGCTGATGTTTTGAACTGGATTTGCACGGTTTCCCACCACATGGATGAGGTCTGTTAAATTACTGATGGCCAAATCGGCTTTGCCCAGATCGAGGTTTTTGGGCGGATAGAAATAGAGCATTTGCTCAGCCTGGCTGTAGTACCACTCATTGGGTACATCCAGTTCTTCGAAAATATTCTCTACAAAACGATGCTCCTTATGCATAGGCGAAGGCCGGTTGTTTTGCCAGCCGCCAATATAATCCAGCTGGCCGCCTGTTTTACCGGTAATCTCAAAATGAAATCCGCCCCACTCGCCAGCGTGCAAGGCATGGATATAGCCTCCTTTTGGATTTTGCCAACCGGCAACCCTTTCTTTGTCAAGCGCATCGGCCGCAGTGCCGTTAAAAATCCGCGATTTTTCGTCAAAGTTCGGGTAACGCGCCATAGGCAGGGCCTTTCCATTCAGAAACAGCCGATCGGGATTGGTTGCCAAAGCTAAACGAGCCTTATAAATTCCGTCGCGGTAAGGTACCCATTGAAGGTTTACTTTTTTTGCACCACTAAAAACTACCCTTTCGTGCTGATATGGCTGTATTTTTAACGAGCGTAGCGCAAAGCTTTTGTTTGATATTGTTACCGTTTGGTCAAACACATAGGTTCCTTTCCTGAAAAGGATCTCCACCGCTTCGCCTTGAAGGCCTTGCGCCTTTTGAAGGGCTGCTTTTAATGTTTTTAAGGGCCTATTCAGGCTCCCGATTTGGGTGTCGTTGCCCACAGGCGACACAAAAATTTTTTTTTGTGCCCATACCAAACAGGGCATTATGCCCAAGCAAAGCATCAATAATTGTTTTTTCATAGGTGATAGGTTATTTGACTAACAAGATGTAGACAAGTCTTGGGCCTTTGCAGGGGGGAGACTTGTCTACTTATTTTAGTTTTGCTTAATCACAATCAGATAGCCCTTGGCTTTGGGCACCGTAATTTCGCTATGGGCTGTCAGTTGTTGCGCCTGTTGAAAATTGGCAACTTCCGGAACGCTGATACTGGCTTTTGCCGGATCGATGCCCAGTTTTTGCCAGTCGATGTTCAAAGTCACTTTCTCTTCCTGATCTGACCAACTGGCTACAGCCACCAAGGCCGCGCCCTTTTTTTTGTAAACCGTAGCCAAAACCTGCGGATTGCTGGTTTTAACCGGACAATTTGTAGACCAGTAACCGATCATCTTGGTACCTTTCATGCCAAAATCGTCCCAAACCTTCCAAATCGGTCTTGGATCGTTGTTGCCCGACCAAGGCAAACGGTTGGTCATGCCATAAATCAGGCCTCGCCATTGGTTGCCGCCATCCTGCAGCATTTCGCCCATCAAGCCAAACGGAATACCGCTTACTTCGGTCAGGAAGAAATCAGGCTTGTTCTTTTCGTAGTCGAAATATTCGCCAAACCACAAGCGGTTTAAGTAAGGAAAATGTTCCATATACAAATTGGCGCTGTTGTTAAAGCCGTCGCTTTTGTTGTACTGGTTAGCCGAGTGCAGGTCGATAATACCTGGATGACCGTCTTGGGTCAATACGCGCTTGATCCGTTTCATCGTAATGCGATCAAAAGCCACATCATCCAAATAAATACCATCGATGCCCACATTTTTGGTCAGCCAATTCATGCCCTCTACATAATAGTTGTGCCAACGGCTCATGCCGCTGTTTACAATGGCCGCATCCTTGATTTCAGGCACGAACCAGGCCGCGATGTAATCGTCTTTGACGTGTTCCTGTAACCAAGAAAAGCCTCCGCCCTTGCCAGGCGAGTAGATTTCGTGACCCAAACTGCGCATCGGAAAAGTTTCGTAGGCACGGTTAGACAGCTCGCGAACGGTATTATAGATTTTTACCTTTAAGCCCTTGCTGTGCGCCTCGCTAATGTAGCTTTTCATTTTGCCATACTCAATAAACGGATAGTTGATCCACGGGTTAATAGGCGTAGCATGGTGGATATTCACCACTGTAGCACCTGTTGCCTTGATGCTGTCAATCGAATTGTACTTGTGGTAAAAGCGATTCTCCCATTGGAAATCAGTATCGATGGTATGGAATGGCGTAATCAGCAAAGTGAAATTATAGTACTGTACCTCTCCTTTTTTCATTTCGCGTTCGCCCGTGTAGTTATTGGCCAGCATCGAACTGCCTTTAATACCGATGCTTACACCGCCTTTACTGCCATTACCCCAAGAAGTAGGCAGCAACAATGGTTTTTGCAGGTAGAAATTGGTATTTAACGGACGTACATATTTCTCGTCGCGAAGCGAATACTGCAATCCCGCATTTACATTGCCCAGCCAGGCACCATCCTGGTTTTTATTGGCTACATCCCATTTCCATTCGAATTTTTCTGGACGTTCGCCTCCTTTTTGGCCGAAGCCCATCAAATAGGTAGCCGCTGTTTTGTTAAACGGAATGTGCATGGTAACGTCTTTCAGATCGAGGTCTTTCAATGCCGTAACCTTAACCGTATACGACATAAAGCCATCAAACTCCAAGCTTCCCGTGATGTCCATTTGCAGGCTGTCGTTAGCATTTGTGGTTTTCCATTGTACCGTTCCGGCTTCTTTTTTGGTAAATTCTACCCCGCCGTCTTTCAATATGATGTTTTTGCCATCGGCTTTGCGCACAAAGTGGAAATGGATATTTTCTGCCAATAAATTATTGGGAGTGGTGGTATAATCGGTCATTTCAGGGCTAAAGAAAGTTTGGATCTGCTTAGGGAAGCCATTTTTATCCAGTTCTACCTTGCGTCCCAGCAAGCTAATGCTTGTTCCCTGTACCCTTAAAGGCGTATAAGGCGCAATTACCGTATTGCTTTGGGCCAAGGTTGAGTTGAGCCAAGCTAAACGGGTTTGTTTCCATGGCTCATTGATGCCGTTTTCCTTGCTCAGGCGGGCATCTACTTTTATACTGATTTTGATGCTTTGTGCGGGTGCATTGGCCGCCGACACTTCAACCGTGCCCGTATAGGTTCCGGCGTTGGCCGCAGCAGGTACGGCAAGCAGGCACCACAATGCCTGGATCTGGTTTTGGGGCACATCTACTTCTTTGCTAAACGGCTTGCCATCGTAGGTGGTGCCATCGGTATTAAGGCAAGAAAATAGCTTCGAAGCTATTTTATGACCAGATTTATCTTTTAAATCGCTGAATTTCAGTTTCACGTTCTGCAAATCCTTCAAGGCATAAACCCCTAACTGAAAAGAGAAGTTTTCGCCCCTTAAGGCTATATCTGCAAATGTTTTTTGAGGCCCATTGGCTATCCAGCGTTGCGGAATATCGTGCTTCATCACAATGGGGTACATCCTGTATTCTGGAAATACCAGGTAAGCCGGTTCGGCATGCTGCGCTTTTAGCTTGGCTACTTCGGCGCTGGTTGCAATCACCTCCATCGGATAAACGCTGTTAAAGGCATTGACCGATTCAATCTGAAGTGCTCTGGCATTAACGGGTAGCTGTTCTGCATCTTTTGGCGTTATCCAATTGGGCAATTTGCCTTGTTTGGGATAAATTCCTTTGGGATAGTTAGAACGGCCTTCGTTTTTGTAGGGCTGGTAATAAATGTAATAAGTTCCAGCGCCGCTTGTCGGCTCAAAACAAATGATGCCGCGCTCTTTATTTAACGACAAGGGCAATATATTTTCTATTTTTTTTCCGGTTTTGGCGTCTTGTACAATAATTGCCTTTTCTTCGGGGTTAGGGTCGCTACGGCGCCATTCGATATTGACTTTGGCAATTTTTCCGGCACCGGTATAGCTGACCAATGCACGTTGATTGCCTAAGGAATCGGCATTCCAGCTGTTGTTGCCAGCTGTGTATTTGATTTGCTGGGCATTGGCCCAAAAGGGAAATGTGCAGCAACACAGCAACACAATAAGGTAGTTTTTCATGGATGAGGTTTTAAAAATTAACTGATGGTAAATTTAATTTTTTTCTACGTTGTTTAACAGGGTGGCAAAAATTAAGTCAAAAACGTTACAGCTACCATAATTTTGCTATTTTTGACCTTAGGGTAAATTCCACAGATGTCAGCAATTACGATAAAAAGGTCGAAATTATTTTTCAAGCACATTAAAATGGCCTTCAAGCTGTTCAGAAAAAACGACCCGTTGCGTCTTGCTGGCGCAACAGCTTTTTTCGCCAATTTCGCCCTCCCGCCCATCTTGCTGATTTTGATTAGGTTGTTTGGTTTTTTTGTAGACAGGAAGCTACTGGCCCGACAGATTTTTGAAAGGTTGGCCAGCATTTTAGACGACAGCAGCACCGATCAGATCAGGCAAACGCTCAGAAACATCAGGGGGATTGACCACAACTGGTGGGCTACCATTTTGAGCTTTGTATTTTTCATATTTGTGGCCACTACGCTTTTTAACGTCATTAAAAATTCGATGGACCAGATTTGGAAGATTGGCGTGAACGAAAAAATAGGCATCATGTTTAACCTCAAGTTAAGGGCGCGCTCGATGGTGATTATCCTTTTGGCGGGCATCTTGTTTTTCGTAGGCCTTTTAACCGACAGTGTACAGGCATTTATCGGCACTTACATCAATACCGCAGCTCCAACTTTTGGCAAAATATTTCTATCTATCCTTAACCAGGCACTTTTTGTGGTTATCGTAACCGCTTGGTTTACGGTGTTGTTCAGGTTTCTGACCAACGGACGTCCCAGCTGGAAGGCATCGATACGCGGAGGCATCCTAACCGGCATCCTGTTTACGCTGGGCAAGTTTATTTTGCGCATTATGCTCCCTTTAAGCAACATAGGCAATGTATACGGCGCTTCAGGCTCTATTGTGCTGATTATGCTCTTTGTATTTTATTCTTCGTTTATCTTTTATTTTGGGGCCTGCTTTGTCAAGGTATTAAGCGATGCCGGCAGTAAGCCGATTAAACCAATCAAAGGCGCTTTCCTTTACGAAATCAAAGAAATACCCAAAGAAGAAGGCAAAGGCTAATTGGTGCGCAAACCTACCTGTTCAAAACCCTGCATCTCGAAAACAGCCAATTTGTTCAGCAGATTGAGGTGCAACGTTCCGAAGAAATTAAAGATGCCATCTTTGTTTTTGCCCTCAATGCAAATGGTTTCCTTCACAATTTCACGCTGTGCCAAATTTTGGTCGGCCGTAATCATGGCTTCGTCCTGAATAACAAAATCGTTGGCTTCGATGGCAAACTCTTTTAACAAGGCCAAAAAGCTCTGGCCATTCAACAATAGCTCTTTTAAATTCATGGCAATAAAGGTTAGGTTTGTGACTGCCGAAACCACATCAATTTTATTGCCAAAAAAAATGGATGAACCCTTATTGGCCATCCATTTCTTACAACTTTAAAGAGATATGTTTCTAAAACAATTTATAGGCAAGACCCAGGGTAAACAAGTTGAGCTTGGTCGATTGCGTATAACCGGTAGAGTTGAGCTTAGAAAGGCCCAATTCGTACCTTAAATCAACGCCTAAGCTACCTATATCGACACCGGCGCCGAACTGCCAGGCAAAAGCCTGATCTTTAAACTTGCCATTAAATGCCGAAGCGGCCGCCTGCGAAAAATTTTGGTCTTCGTTAAGCAAGAATGAAACAACAGGTCCTGTGTTGAGCCTTAAGCCTACACCGGCTGCCCCAAATTTAGTACCCACCAATACAGGCACGTCTAAACTGGTAAACTTAACCTTGTTTTCCTGACCAGCGGCATTTTGCAAAGTTGCATTTTTGCCCGAAAGGTAAAGCTCTGGTTGCAAATGCAGTCCGGCGGCGCCAATACGAGCCCAAAGGCCTACGTAATAGCCTGCGCGGTTATCGCTGCTGAATGTATTTGAGGTATTAAATTTAGAAAGGTTCATCCCTCCTTTTAAGCCGAGCTGAAAAGAAGGTACCACTTGGCTAAAAGCAAGGGTGCTGGCGCAAAGCAGTACAAATAATAGGGTAATCTTTTTCATAATAAAGCATTGGGTTTCTAATGTTATTAACGTAAAGATAATATTTTAAATTGAAAGCTAAATTTTGTAGTTTTATCAGTACCCTTTGTCAATTTTCAAGTGTTTGTTTTTGAGTATTTTCCCTTCTTAAATGGAGTTTTCATTTAATATTTATGCGATTGTTTTGCTGGCTTGTGGCTGTACAACGATTGTTTTATCTAATTACATTTACAGAAGAGGCGGAGAAGCCGTAAAATGGTTCTCGATGATGATGCTATCTAACGCCATTTGGTCTATAGCCTATGGTTTCGAGTTGGCCAGCAGCACCTTAAGCCAGATCAAGTTTTTAATCAATATCGAATACATCGGCATTGCCACCCTGCCTTTGAACTGGTTTTTGTTCTGCCTCAGCTTTTGCGACAAGGAATGCTGGTACAAAAAGCGATTGAACTTTGCCCTCATTCTGATTGTACCCATCGTTACCATATTAATGGTTTGGACCAACAGCTACCATCACCTGCACTACAAGCACATTGCAATTGCTACCGATGGCCCTTTTCCGATGGTAGCCATTACCCCCGGCATCTGGTACCGTATTTTTACCATTTACTTTTACCTGCTGCTGGCTTGTGGCTGCTACCTGATTTTGATGAAGTTCAGGACTTCTGACCCCATTTACAAAAAACAGAACTACAGCATTGTTATTGCGGCATTTTTACCTTGGCTGGCCAACATGAGCTACCTGCTCGGATTTAGGCCGTTTATCCATCTGGATGTTACGCCCTTTGCCTTTGTGCTTACTTCTTTTCTAATCCTGATTGGCATTTACCGATTTAAGTTGTTCGATATTATTCCCATTGCGCGCGAAAAGGTGCTGGAACTGATGCAGGATGGCTTTTTTGTACTCGACCAGCAAAATCGCATCATCGACTATAACAAATCCATACAACGCTACATTTCGATAGCCAAAGACCAAAAAATCATAGGTACACCGTTAGAAAAGATCTTTCCGAACCAGCCTCATTTCTTCGAACGCATCAAGAACCATCAACCTGGCAAGGTAGAGCTTGACATCGCCCTCGAAAACAAGGTACTTTACCTCGAAGCCGACATCCTTTTTTTGGTCGACAACAAAATCAATAACGATTTTATCATTATCAAGCTCCAAGACCTGACCAATTTTAAACGGGAAGCTATTCGCACCAAGGAACAGGCCAATGAACTGGAAAAACTGAACCAGCTTAAAGACAGGATATTTTCTATTATTGCACACGATTTGCGTGGCCCGTTGGTTAACCTTTCCGAAGTGCTTAAAATGATTGCCAACGACCAGATCTGTCTCTTATACACATCTAAAAGAGGGGGGGGGGGGGGGGGGGGGGGGGGGGGGGGGGGGGGGGGGGGGGGGGGG
>NZ_JAELUC010000058.1 GCF_016429155.1 Pedobacter sp. ASV12
CCCCCCCCCCCCCCCCCCCCCCCCCCCCCCCCCCCCCCCCCCCCCCCCCCCCTTTTTTAGATGTGTATAAGAGACAGCCTTGAGATAGTTTTAAAGAAAAATGCCGGGTCGGTGTCCGGTATGATGTTTCTATAGGACTTTATTTTACGCCTGCAGATCCTCCATAATGGTTTTGATCTTGGCATTGAGTTTTTCTTCCGTTTCCTTAAAGGCGGCTTTGTTGGCCAAGGGCTCATTTACGCTGCAGTAGAACTTGATTTTAGGCTCAGTGCCACTCGGACGGGCCGAAATAATGCTGCCGTCGGCAGTAATGAACTGCAATACATCCGATTTAGGGAAACCTAATTCCTTGCTCGATCCGGCCTTAATGTCGGTTTCCTTGTTCAGTTCATAGTCTTTGAGGGTTACTACGTCAGAACCACCCAATTTGGCAGGCGGGTTGTTCCTGAATTTCTCCATCATGGCCTTGATTTCTTCGGCTCCGGTTTTGCCTTTTTTGGTGATTGATACCAAATCTTCCTTGTACATACCATAAGTAACATACATATCGATCATAGCTTGGTATAAGCTGCTGCCTTTGTCTTTGTAAAAAGCAGTCATTTCGGCAATAAAAGCACAAGAAACCACCGCATCCTTATCCCTTACCAAATCGCCTACCAAATAGCCATAGCTTTCTTCGCCACCGGCAATAAACGTTTTTTGGCCTTCTAAACTGGTCATTACCTGGCCAATCCATTTAAATCCGGTTAAGGTGTTGAAATACTCTACGTTTTTGGCATCGCAAATGGCTTTAATCAGGCTGGTGGTTACAATCGTGCTCACTACATATTCTTTGCCCGTTAACTTGCCTTTTTCCTGCCAAGCAGTTAAGATGTAGTTGATGAGCAAGCTTCCCGTTTGGTTGCCGTTAAGCAATACAAATTCGCCATCGTTGTTTTTTACGGCAATACCCACGCGGTCGGCATCCGGGTCGGTGGCCAATACCAGGTCGGCATCAATTTCAGCCGCTTTTTTCAGGGCTAACGTCAAGGCCTCCTTTTCTTCGGGATTAGGATAAACCACGGTAGGGAAGTTGCCGTCGGGCTTGCTCTGCTCTTCTACAATGGTTACATTGGTAAAGCCAAACTGCGCCAAGGCTTTGGGTACCAGGGTAATCCCCGTTCCGTGGATGGGAGAATATACGATTTTAAGGTCGTGCTCACGCTGAATGGCGTCTGGCGAAACCGAAAGCGCAGTGATTTTATCTAAGTAAAGCTGATCGATGGCTTCACCAATCAGTTCGATATTGCTGTCTACACGTTCAAATTTTACTTCGTCAATGTTTTGGATGGCGGCTACTTCGGCCATCACCATTTTATCGTCGGGCGAAGTAAACTGGCCGCCGTCGTGGCCATAAGCCTTATAACCGTTGTACTCTTTTGGGTTGTGCGAGGCCGTGAGCATTACACCGCTTTTGCAGCCTAAGTGGCGAATGGCAAAAGAAAGCTCAGGCGTTGGCCTCAAAGCTTCGAAAAAATAAACATGGATGCCGTTTGCCGAAAACACATCGGCTGTAATTTGGGCAAAGTAGTCAGAGTTGTTGCGGCTGTCGTGTGCAATGGCTACACTGATTTTCTCGTCCGGATATTTTTTGTTCAGGTAATTGGAAAGCCCTTGGGTGGCTGTTCCTATGGTGTACTTGTTGATCCGGTTAGAGCCTGGTCCCATGATGCCACGCAGGCCTCCGGTGCCAAATTCGAGGCTTTTGTAAAAAGAGTCGGTCAGTTCGGTAAAAGCTTCGCTATCAAGCAACGATTGGATGTTATCCTTGGTGGCCTGGTCGTAATTGCCCTTAAGCCATTGATTAATAGTGTTTAATGTAGATTGTTCTAGTTGCATACACAAATCTGGTTGATGTTTGATATAAGACAAAACAAAATTAAAATTGTTCGTTCTGGGTTAAAACGCTTCATAGTCAGAATTTTATTTTGTGAGTTTAGCGGAAATTAGCCGTCTTTTCTTTAATTTCACGCCCCGTTACAATATTAAGAAAAATACCTATTCTAAAAATTAAAATGAAAATATTAAAATTCGGAGGCACGTCTGTTGGAAGCCCTGAGCGCATGAAAAAACTGTTGGATATCATCAATCCGGCAGAGGAGCAAATCGTCGTATTATCAGCCATGTCTGGTACTACCAATAGTTTGGTTGAAATTTCAGGAAAGCTGCTCAAGGGTGATAAGAAGGAGGCCATCGAATTGATCAACAGCCTGCACCAAAAATACAACGAAGTGGTGGAAGAGCTTTTACCGGCAGGCGATTTTAGGGAGCAGGGACAGGAAGTAGTCGATTATCATTTCAATTTCCTGACCGGTTTGTCCAACGATCTGTTTACCCATATCGAAGACAAAGTGGTATTGGCGCAAGGCGAGTTGTTGTCGACCACCTTGTACCACATCTATTTAAAATCCATCGGCGTGCCATCGGTTTTGTTGCCGGCACTCGATTTTATGAAAATAGACGAAGACAACGAACCCGATATTCCGTTTACCACCGCCCATTTAGCCCCGTTGCTAGAGAAACATAAAGGCAATCAGCTTTTCATTACCCAAGGCTTTATTTGTCGCAATAGTTTTGGCGAGGTAGACAACCTGCGCCGTGGTGGCAGCGACTATACCGCCTCTTTGCTGGGTGCTGCCATTATGGCCGAAGAAGTGCAGATCTGGACCGACATTGACGGCATGCACAACAACGATCCCCGTATTGTAAAAGGTACCAAGCCCATTTCGCACCTGTCGTTTGACGAGGCGGCCGAGCTGGCTTATTTCGGTGCCAAAATCCTGCATCCGCAATCGGTTTTTCCGGCACAGAAATACAAAATTCCGGTTCGTTTGCTCAATACCATGGAGCCTAAGGCTGCAGGAACGGTGATCAGTACCGAAAGCGAAAAAGGAAAAATCAAGTCTATCTCCGCTAAAGATGGCATTACGGCCATCAAGATCCAGTCGAGCCGCATGTTGTTGGCTTATGGTTTCTTGAGAAGGATTTTCGAAATCTTCGAGCGCTTTAAAACCCCGATTGATATGATTACCACCTCTGAAGTAGCCGTATCGTTGACCATTGACTTTACGGACAATCTGGATGAAATTGTAAAAGAACTGAATTCTTTTGGCAGCGTAGAGATTGATAAAGACCAAACCATCGTTTGTGTAGTGGGCGATTTTGGTGCAGAAAAACACGGCTATGCGGCCAAGGTGCTGGATTCGATCAAGCATATTCCGGTAAGGATGATCTCTTACGGTGGTAGCGCCTATAACATTTCGTTGCTGGTAGGGACCGAAAACAAAACCGAAGCTTTAAGAAGCCTGCACGACCGTATTTTCGAATAATCGATGCCTTACTTGAAGAAATAATAAACAAAAATAATAAACAACAAAAGCAGGATAGAAAGCCTGACCCTTCTTTCAAATTCGCGTCGTGTGATGTTTTTTACCCGATAATCGAGGTAATTGATGGCATATATGCCGGCTAGGAAGATGAGGAATACTGTGAATAGAAATTTCAACGATGATGTTTTCCGATAAAGATAGAGCACATTTTTCTAATTTAGAAACGCCGTTTTATTATTACGACCTTAATTTGCTGCAAAGCACTTTAACGGCCTGTGCAACAACGGCCAGCGCTTATCGGTTTCATGTGCACTATGCCATGAAAGCCAATTTTAATCCTAAGGTCTTAGCCAAAATCAAAGATACGGGCTTTGGCGCCGACTGCGTGAGCGGGGGCGAAGTGAAAAAAGCCATCGAAGTGGGCTTTGCCAAAGAAAAAGTGGTGTTTGCCGGCGTGGGCAAATCAGACAGGGAAATTAACGATGCCCTTGACCTAGATATTTTTTGCTTCAATGTCGAATCGATCCAGGAACTGCAGGTCATTAACGAGCTGGCCGAAAAGAAGCAGAAAAAAGCCAAGGTGGCTATCCGTATCAATCCCAATGTAGACGCGCATACGCATGCCAATATTACAACCGGGTTGGACGAGAATAAATTCGGCATCAATTCGTGGGATATGCCGGCCTGTGCCAATATCCTGAATATTTCGGCCAATTTAGAGTTTGTGGGAATCCATTTTCATATCGGCTCGCAGATTACCAATTTAGATGTTTATAAAAACCTTTGTACACGTGTAAACGAATTTGCTGCCTGGTTTGAAGACCATGGCTTTAAAGTGAGCATACTTAACGTGGGTGGGGGGTTAGGCATCGACTATTATCATCCTGATCAACAAATTCCTGATTTTGAGGCTTATTTTAAGATTTTTGCTGATTTCTTGGAAGTAAAACCTTACCAAGAAGTACATTTTGAACTGGGTAGGGCATTGGTAGGACAAAGTGCTTCGCTCGTTTCGAGAGTGTTGTATGTGAAGAATGGCAAAAAGAAAAATTTTATTGTGCTGGATGCCGGCATGACCGAGCTGATGCGACCGGCTTTATATCAAGCCTATCACAAAATAGAGAATATATCACAAGCTAAAATCGAAAATCAGCCGGCTAAAATCAAATACGATGTAGTTGGACCAATTTGCGAAAGCACCGATTGCTTTGGCAAAGAAGTAGAATTGCCAGAAAGCTTCAGGAATGACTTGATTGCCATTAGGAGTGCTGGTGCCTATGGCGAAGTAATGGCATCGCATTATAACCTGCGCGAAACCATAGCCACGGTTACCAACGAAGACTTGTAAGCAAATACACTTGCGAAGTTTTAAAACTTCGCAAGTGTATTTCAATAAATTTCGAAATCAAGTGGGCTCCTAGTTCTACACCTTCTACCTTTACTTCTTCTTTGATCCTACAAAAACAACGACGCCTGCAATCAGTACAATGCCGCCTACATAAGGAGGCCAGTTTACGGTTTTTTGTTTGTCGGCCGAAACCTGAATTGGGCCAGCGTCTATCACTTTTTCTTTTTTGGTATAGGTGAAACCTGTCCACGCCAGCATGATAATACCTATGATCATTAAAATAACTCCAATTGTTCTTCCCATAATGTAATTAGCTTAATTAATTAGCTATAGAACAGTTGGAAGCCGTTAAGGTTTTATTTATTACGAATGGCGATGGCCTGGGTTAGGATATCGCTGATGTATTGCATAGGTAGGTCTGCGTTGGGGTCAATAGGCAGGATTTTGATTTTGCTCCTGTTTTCTTGGATCAGTGCAGGATGGCTCATCAGGCTGCCATCCATAAAACCAAGGTAAGGTTGCCCGGTTTTTTTGTCTATCCGGGTATAACAAAACATTTTGCCTTTGTAGTAAAAGAAGGGAAAATTGAATTTCCATTCTTTGGTAATCTGCCGATCGTGACCAGCGATGACGTCTCTGAGCGCGAGCAGGCAGCTTCTCAGCGGTTCATCCTTACTGAGGTAGTATTTGTCGAGCTTGCTGATCATGGTCAATGGTTGGGGTCTAATAGCGGCAGGCTATAGTAAATAGCTAACCGCTAAAATCGCTTTCTAGACCAAGCTATTCATTTTCGAAAAAATCGGCAAGCCCGCCTAGGAAATATTCTTGAATGCCTTCGGTAAAATCCTCAAAATCCTCATCTGGAATGTTGGTTTGCCTAAACTCCAATGATGTTCCCTTGCCATCGGGATGCAATTTGATGGTTACGATAGAAGGTTCTCCATCGCCAAAATACCATTGCTGTACAATTTTCTTGTTGGGTTCAAACTCCAGGTTTTTGCCTACGATATCGCCATCCCAAAAAGAAAATTCGGTGTTCGGCTCTTCTGTAAACTCTACTTCGGCACCAGTCCATAGCTGGATGCTCTGTGCTTTGGTCAAGGCCAAATAAACCTCGTCTGGCGGTGCAGGCAGAGGTTGGTATTTTTTAAAGTCTTTCATTGTTTTCTTGTTGTGTTTGTTCGTTCGCTTTTGGTATGCTTTGTCCCTCTGGGTTGGCCATTGGTACATTAATATTACGCGAAAGATCCATAATTAGTGCGTTACGCCATTCGGAGGCTGGGTAAGTAAATACAAAAGTCTGTTTTACCCTGCTCGATTTAATAAAATAGGCAATCCAGAGCGTCGATATGATCAGCTGAAAAACAAGCGTTCTGATGTTTTTAAATACGTCGTAATCCAAAGTTGTTTTGGCATTCAGCATTGCAATTAAAATCACATCGATGAAAATAACCGCCAAATAAACCGTTCTGTAAATAATAAAATAGCTAGGAAATGACTTCATGCGTTTAAAGAACATAATCAGCATAAAAATGCTAAATACGAAAGCAAATACATTCATGATGCATTCGAAAATATTGGTCGCTTTATATAGCAGAGCTCCACTGCCGTTCAGGCTTTTGGCGATATCCCATGTGCTTTGGTCGAAAGTTCCTGAACTGAATATGGCAAAAAGCAACCCTATTGGCCCAGAAACCATACCTATGGCCAACAAAACCAGCCATCCCCCGATAGGCAAGGCGTTTTTGATTTCTTCCAGCTGATAGGTTCCCTTTCTGTAATACAAAAACAGGCCAAGTAAGGTAGCCAGAATCAAGGTAAACAGGCCTATTGCTACCATTAGGCCATTAACGTCGGCATTATCTGCGCTTGTAGCGCCGCCGCTCCAATACAAACTATAGCTGCTGTTGTTGATGATGCTCGTACGGTCCTTGATGTATTGTTGGATAGCCGTTGCGGGAATCTCTTCGGCCAGGTTGCTGTAGTCGTAATCGAAAGTGAGTGTATCGCCTTCATGCCTGATATCGTATTTAAAACTGTAGTAAGGCTGGCTGATATCTCCCTTTTCGTCGTCCAGTTTCCATTTGTCAGGCAAAATCACTTTTAAGGTCTGATGGACATTTAAAGGATATTTGAGCGCCATTGGAAAATTTCTGGTCCTGTTTAGTTTTCTCAACTCGCCCGATATCAAGTCGCCATAGAAATTGGCATTGAATTTTGTGGGTGTTTCTGGGTCTTTCTGCCAAAAATTCTCTATCTCATACTTTTCGACCAGCTTAACGACATTATTTTTCTCATCGTCGATGATTTCCATGTTTTTAACCGATACAATGCCTGGATAGAATTTGGCATAGTACGCCGCAAAGTTTTTTTCCAACTCGTCGGCACCTGAGGAACTGATTTCGCTCCGGATATCGTCGGCACAATTGGCTGTGTAAGTTGTTCTGATTTCGAACTCAGACTTGCTGCCGCCTAAAGTATCCGACAGTTTAATGGTCGACTGCGAATTGATTTTTCCTTTGGGATTGCTTTTAACCAACTCGAGCCTGTCGTTGCCCGGTTTTACCACCAGTACATTGGCCGTATAAGGAAAGTAAATGTCTTTAATTGGTCCACGCTGCTCGGAAATGGTAGGGTCTATCCAAATTTTCCGCCCTTCAAATTCAACCACAACTATGGCATGGTTAAATGCACCAGGTGTAGGCAACAAGTTTGTAGTTTTTTCTTTGAGGTAGGTGCTCAAATAAACGGGGTAAGCCGTAATGCCATTTGATTTGAGCAGGTTGATCAATAAAATGGATTTGTCTTTGCAATCGCCATAGCGTTGCTTCAGTACTTTTTCAGGCGAATTGGGCCGATGCGAATATTCGCCCATCTCTATTCCCATATACCTTACCTGATCTTGCACAAACCTGGTAGCTAACTCTAAATAAGTTGTCGCATTGCCTTTTGCTGCTTCTTTGAGCTCTTTGACCTTGCTGTTGAAAGCAGGCGCGGCGCTGAGGTCGTAGGCATTGATTTGCAGGGCCCAATCCACAATGTCTTTCCAGCTTTTGTATTCGCTTACCTGCACGCGACCCAAAGGATCATACCACGTTGGCTCAAAATCCTGTGTTTGGAAGGTGTTGGTGAGCTGGCCTTGCCATTCGTATACTTTTAAATCGCCTTTGGTTTTCGTTTTTAATGCAGGTACCTTATTGTAGTTCCTGAACTGGAGTGCCCGATTTTTGTGTGCGATGAGGTTGGTATAAATGTTCACAATTTTGCTGCCACCCTCAAAATAGAAATGATTGTAATAATTATTGCCAAAAACAGGGTTCTCTCCCTTTAAGGTATAGGCATATTCGATGCGGTCGCCTTTTCTTACATCGTCTAAAATAAGGTAGGCATTAAAAGTGCCGCTATAAATAAATCTCGAAAGCTCCTTTTCGTTTTGAATAATCTTGAAAGCACTGGCTTTGAGCTTATCGATGGGCTGGTTATTGCGCCAAACGATTACTTTATGGAAAGTGAGCTGCTGGTAGGAGGGGTCGTAGGTTACACTGATTTCGGAACCGTTTTGCGCACCATTATCAGCAGCAATTTCCCTCATTAGGTGGGTGTACTGTTGCTTGGTTTCTATATTTTGCTGCAACTCGTACAACGACAGGTAATAGCCGCCCTGAATATCCCTACTGGCTAGTTTTTGGTCAGAAACGGTTATTTTCTCGAGCCATTCGGGTTCTTTTTTATCAACAGAAAAGCCTTGCCGTTGGGCAAAGCTAGTTAGGTTTACAAATATTAATAGGGCTGCAAGTAAGACTTTTCGAGGCGTAATATTTAGCATTAGTTGTTAAAGGTAGGTGGTTTTTTATTTAAAGGCGTTTAATCCGGTTACGTCCATACCGGTAATGAGTAGGTGTACATCGTGCGTACCTTCGTAGGTGACCACCGATTCGAGGTTCATCATGTGGCGCATAATCGAGTATTCGCCGGTAATGCCCATGCCACCCAACATCTGGCGTGCGTTGCGGGCGATATCCAAGGCAATTTCCACGCTGTTGCGTTTGGCCATCGAAATTTGTTCGGCACTGGCCCTGTTTTCGCTTTTCAACATGCCCAATCGCCATACCAGCAATTGGCCTTTGGTAATTTCGGTAATCATTTCGGCCAGTTTCTTTTGTTGCAACTGAAAGCCTCCAATGGGCTTGCCAAACTGGATACGCTCTTTCGAATAACGCAGCGCAGTGTCATAACAGTCCATAGCGGCGCCCAAGGCACCCCAAGCAATGCCGTAACGGGCCTGGTTGAGACAACCTAACGGACCTTTCAATCCTCTAATATCTGGAAACACGTTTTCTTTGGGAACCTTCACGTTGTCGAATACCAATTCGCCGGTAGCCGATGCCCTTAGGCTCCACTTGCCATGGGTTTCTGGCGTGGTAAAGCCTTCCATGCCGCGTTCCAAAATCATGCCTCTTATTTTGCCTTCCTCGTCTTTGGCCCAAACCACGGCAATATCGGCAAAAGGCGCATTGGAAATCCACATTTTGGCGCCGTTCAGTACAAAATGGTCGCCTTTGTCTTTGATGTTGCTCACCATGCCGCCGGGGTTAGAGCCAAAATCAGGCTCGGTTAAGCCAAAACAGCCCATCAGTTCGCCCGTGGCCAATTTGGGGAGGTATTTTTTGCGTTGTTCTTCTGTGCCGTAAGCATAAATAGGGTACATCACCAAAGAACCCTGCACCGAAGCTGTCGAACGGATGCCCGAGTCGCCACGTTCAATTTCCTGCATAATGATTCCGTAGGCCGTGTAATCAAGTCCGGCGCCACCATACTTAACCGGAATGGTCGGTCCAAAGGCGCCAATTTCGCCAAGCCCTTTGATCAGGTGTTTGGGAAATTCGGCACGTTGTGCAAAATCCTCGATAATAGGGCTCACTTCTTTCTTTACCCAATCTCTTACCGTTGAACGGATTAGCAGATGTTCTTCAGATAAAAGTTCGTCCAATTGGTAATAATCTGGTGCTTCGTAAAGGTCTTTTTTGGCTGATTTGTTCATGCTTTACACTATATTTGGTTATACGATGTGATGAAACCAAAGGTAATAATTTAAAGAATTGAGTAGTTAAAACCGTTCAAAAAATTAATTTTGCCCAGTATTTGTTGCTTTAAATCGTTTAAACCTCATGTTTGTACAGACCGTAGCCTTAAGAGACGTCAAATTTTATGCTTTTCACGGGTTCTATCCCGAAGAACAGCTCATCGGAAACCACTTTTTGGTAGATGTTGAGGCTACATTTGTTCCGCAGGAAGGCCATACGGAAGACCTGTCCAATACCGTAAATTACGAAGTAATAAATACCATAGTTGGGTACGAAATGCAGCGTACCCAAAAACTGCTGGAAACGGTAGTCAAAAATATCATATCCACTTTGATCGAAACCTATCCATTTGTGCAAACCTTAACGGTGGGCATCAGAAAGCTGCACCCGCCCATGCCTGGCGAAATAGGCCATTCGTTTGTTCAGTTAAGTTATACTTCGCCCCAATAAAATGCAATACACTCCAATTACCAGTTCAATTTTAGCCGCTATTGAAGAAGCTGTTGGCGCAGCTAATGTTTTTGTGGATCAAGAATCGTTGCAGCACTATGCGCACGACGAAACCGAAGATCTTCGCTATTTTCCGGAAGTAGTGGTTAAACCCAAAGATACGGCCAGTATTTCGGCTTTGCTTAAACTGTGCAACGAAAACCATGTTCCGGTTACGCCAAGAGGCGGAGGTACTGGATTAAGTGGTGGCGCCTTGCCGGTTTACGGAGGCGTTTTGCTGTCGATGGAGCGTTTCAATTCGATTATAGCCATTGATACGGAAAACCTGCAGGCTGCGGTTGAGCCTGGGGTAATTACCGAGGTGTTTATGAACGCCGTTGCTGAAAAAGGCCTGTTGTATCCCGTTGATCCGAGCAGCAAAGGCTCTTGCTTTATTGGAGGCAATGTAGCGCATGGTTCTGGTGGACCAAGAGTGGTGAAATACGGAACCATTAGGGAGTATATCCTTAACCTGGAAGTGGTATTGGCCAATGGCGATGTGATTTGGACGGGTGCCAATACGCTTAAATATGCCTCGGGCTATAACCTTACCCAATTGATGATCGGCTCTGAAGGCACGTTGGGTGTGGTTACCAAGATTGTAACCAAATTAATTCCGGCCAGTACCCAAAGTGTGCTCATGTTGGGTTCTTTTGCCACCAACGAATCGGCCTGTGCAGCGGTTTCGGCTATTTTTAGGGCCGGCATTACACCATCGGCTTTAGAGTTTATGGAACGCAAGGGCGTGGAGTGGGTTATTCAGTTTGACGACATCAAGTTTGATCTTCAAGATGGAGCGAATGCCTTTTTGATGATCGAGTTTGACGGCGATGATTTGGATACGATATTCAAGGATTGCGAAAAGGTAAACCTGGTGCTCGAAGAACACGGCTGTACCGAAGTGCTCTTTGCCGATACTGCTCAGCAAAAAGAAGATTTATGGCGCATGCGCAGAACCATGGCCGAGTCTGTGAAGTCTAATTCGGTTTATAAAGAGGAAGATACGGTGGTGCCAAGGGCAGCTTTGCCTCAATTGATCAATGGCATTAAGGAAATTGGAGGCAAATATGGTTTTGAGAGCGTTTGTTATGGACATGCTGGCGATGGTAACCTGCACATCAATATCATAAAAGCCGGTATGAGCGATGAAGACTGGAAATACAAGCTCAAAGACGGAATTGTAGAAATATTCGAACTGACTACGGCCTTGGGAGGCACTATTTCGGGCGAACATGGCATTGGTTTGGTACAAAAAGACTATATGCCCATTAAGTACAGCGAAATCCATTTGAACCTGATGCGCAATATCAAAAAGGTTTTTGATCCGAACGGAATTTTAAATCCTGGTAAAATGACGCCTTGATTCGGTTGTCAGTTTCCGATTTCCAATTTCCAGTTGACGGGTGACTAGTGCTCCAATCAGCTAATGAACCAGTGACGCCAATGGACAATTATACCGAGAGCTGTTCAAATTCAATCATTTTGCTTCTTTCTTTGTCTGGTATGGCGGTAGGGCTTTTGGTGGCATAGTCAAAGGTTACGCATACCGTTTTGCCTTTGCTGCACAGGATTTCCTTTCCATTTACGGTTTTAACAATCAGGTATTCGAGATCGAAGCTCTTGTTGCCTATTCTTGAAGTGCGTACATACATGCTCACTTTGTCTTCCAGGAAAATAGGGGCAATATAGTCTATCGAAGCCTGGCCTATCACTACATCGGTGCTTTGCCAATCCCAGTTAATCGCATGTTTCCAGTATTTGGTGCGTCCAATTTCCATATAAGTAAAATAGATGGCATTGTTGACATGGCCCATCACATCGAGGTCGGCAAAACGAAGCTCGAGGTTCGTTTTGTACTTGAAACTGTCGAGATTACCGAATTTTTCTGACTTTTTGTCTTGTTGTTTTTCTTTTTTACGCCAAAATGTCTTAAAAAACATAAATATAAGGTTTGGAATAGGGTTTGAATAAGGACAATTATAATTTGAAATACAAAATAAACGGAGGAATATAAAATGACTTTAGTAAAATTCAACAACAAAACCAGAAACACCGCACCTTATTTTAACAATGTATTCGACTCTTTGTTTAACGATGCCTTAAATAAAAACTATGGCGTAAACAAGGTGCCTCATGTAAACATTTACGAAGGTGCCAACGAATACAAAATCGAATTGGCGGCTCCAGGCTTGAGCAAGGAAGATTTTAAAATCGATTTGAAAAAAGACAACCTTTCGGTTTGGGTAGAGAAAAAGACCGAAAATACCGACGTGCAAAAAGATTTCACCCGTAAAGAATTTGAATATACCTCATTTGCAAGGTCGTTCGTGTTGCCAGAAGGCGTTGATGCCGACCAGATTACAGCAACTTATGTGGATGGCATCTTAACCATCACCATTGGTAAAAAAGACGAGGCCAAATTGGCACACAAAGAAATTGTAGTTTCATAATACAATAGTTTGATTTTGAGTTTAAGGTTGATAAGGGCGCACCGGATGGTGTAGCCCTTATCTTTTTTATTGGCCTGCTCGTTGTGCCAACTTGATCTGGAGTGTTGTATAAAAAAAGGTCCTTCAGCTTCGGGCTTCCGGCTATTGCTTGAGCTTTTAGTCGTTTTCCTTTCTCATGGACATCAATAAGGGCGATACCCGGACATCCTGGAAATTGCGGCCTTAAAACTTCAGTTTTGAGCTTTATGCGCTCAGCATTCTGCGTTCCTTTCGGTTCTGTGTATTTAGAACCGTTATTAGTTGATTTTCGGCGTAATTTCTTATATTTTTGCAGCATGGAAAGAGAAATCCTTGATACCAAACGTAAAGCCTTAAAAATAAACCTCAACGAACAGATTTACGGCACGTTTGCAGAGATAGGAGCCGGGCAGGAGGTGGCCCGAAACTTTTTTACGGCAGGGGCGGCTTCAGGTACCGTTGCCAAAACCATGTCGGCCTACGACATGACTTTTAGCGATGCCATTTATGGGGCAGAGCCATCCGGGCGCTATGTGAGCCAAAACAGGCTGCAACGCATGCTCGATCATGAATTTGGCTTGTTGAACGAACGCCTTTCTGGCGAAAAATATGAAAGCCGTACCTTCTTTGCTTTCGCCAATACCGTAACTACCCTCAATTTTAAGCGTACAAACGAACCCCATGGCTGGATAGGAATCCGTTTCCAAACCGAACCTGGAGGCTTGCCCAACGAGATCTTTTTCCACGTGCGCCTGCTCGATACCGATGTGAATATGCAGCAACGCGTATTGGGCATTATTGGCGTAAACCTGGTTTATGCGGCGTTTTATCACTTTGAAGACCCTAAGCTGATGATCGAATCGCTGGCAGACAACCTTACGGTCGGATCGGTAGAAATTGATCTGATTTCGGTAAAAGGACCTGCTTTTGGCGAGGTGAACAATATTCTGCTCAACCTGTACCTGATCATGAAGGATTTTTCGGCAGCTGCGATTTTTGACGCCGAAGGACATCCCCGCCAGGCCAAAGACCTGCTTTACAAAAAGGATATCATGATTTTGCGGACCAAATATGGCCAAAAGTCCAACCCCAACTTTAATCTTTTCAACAAAGCTACCGAACAGTTTATCCGTACCAACGATGTGGAGCCGGGCAATTTGAGCGTGTTGATTGAAGTGTTGCTCACCAATGTACTGACCGACGAGCAGGAAACGCCCGACGATATCGACCTGGAAGCCGTAGCCAAAAGGGCCGAAGACATGTGCAATACCGGTAACTTGGTTATTGTGTCTAATTTTACCCGCCACAACAGGTTGGCCAAGTACCTGGATCGTTGCCGACCAAAAAGCGTGGGGATTTCGACCAATATCAACAACCTTAAATTCGTATTCAACTCGACCAATTTTGGCGAGAACTACTCTAGTCAATTATTGGCTTATGTAAGCGACATGTTTACCAAGAACGTAAAGCTTTTTGCCTATCCATTTATGGACAAAAAAAGCAATACGGTAATTACCACGTGTAACATGCCCGTAACACCAGAAGCCAAGCCTCTATTCGATTTCCTGTTGGTTAATGGCTATATCACCGATATCAAAGACTACAGCGAAGAAGATGTGAAAACAGCTTAGAAGATAACATCGCGTACCTGAAATCAAGCATACATAGGCCACAGATGACCAGATTTGTTTGGTGAGAATGTTGTTGATTTACCTAATAACGCCCTATACTTAACCCAATTAACGTCGGGCAGGCCCAATCCGTCCATCTTTTTGGCCAAGTCCATCACACTACGCAAATCGCTGTACGCACTTCGATGAATATAAGTTACAGATTAAAAATCCTGTTGCTCGCTTAAACTATATTAAGCCATAGATTAACAGATTTATTTGGTGGGAATGGATACGCCTAGCCCAATTACCCTTGGGCCGGTCTAATCTGTGGCTCACCGCACTACGCAAATCGCTATACGCACTATTATAAAATATAAGTTACCAATCGAAATTCTGTTGTTTGCTTAAATAGGATGTCGTATCTTGGTAAAATGAGACTAAATCGATTTATCATTGCTCTTCTTTTCGCATTCCCAGTTTTGGTTAATGCCCAAACTTCCGGCAATCCTGTTTTTCCAGGATGGTATGCCGATCCAGAAGCCGTTATCTTTGGCAAAACCTATTGGATTTATCCTACCTATTCGGCCAAATACAGAGAGCAGGTTTTTATGGATGCCTTTTCGTCTAAGGATTTTATTACCTGGACTAAACATCCGCGCATTATCGATACGGCTGCCGTTAAATGGGCCAAAAAGGCCATGTGGGCGCCTTCCATTACCCAAAAAGACGGCAAGTACTATCTGTTTTTTGGTGCCAACGATATTCAAAGCGATCAAGAAGTGGGCGGCATAGGCGTAGCGGTAGCCGATAAACCCGAAGGCCCGTACAAAGACCACCTGGGCAAGCCCTTGGTCGATAAGTTTTACAACAAGGCACAGCCGATTGACCAGTTTGTGTTTAAAGATAAAGACGGGCAGTACTACCTCATTTACGGAGGCTGGTCGCATTGCAATATAGCCAAGCTGAATAGCGATTTCAGTGGTTTTGTGCCTTTTGCCGATGGCACTACCTTTAAGGAAATTACCCCAGAGGGCTATACAGAAGGCCCTTTCATGTTCATCAGAAACGGCAAGTACTATTTCATGTGGTCTGAAGGCGGCTGGACGGGTCCCGATTATTTTGTGGCCTATGCCGTGGCCGATTCGCCGATGGGACCTTTCAAACGCGTTGGCAGAATATTGAAGCAAGATCCGGCAATAGCCACTGGAGCAGGCCATCATTCGATTATGCACGATGCCAAGAAAGACTTATGGTACATTGTTTACCACAGAAGGCCATTGGGCGAAACCGACGGCAACCACCGGGTTACCTGTATTGATTTGATGACTTTTGACAAAGACGGGATGATCAATCCGGTAAAGATTAGCAAAGAAGGGGTGAAGAAGAATAAGTTGTAGGCTAGAGAGCTAAAAGACTAAAGCTAAAAGGCAATAGACCAAAGGCTTTTTACTCTCCATAAATATTTGGCACTACAATAGCCATTTGTCTTTCGGGATTTTCGAGGGCTTTGAAACCGAACTGTTCATAAAGTCCGTGGGCGTCTAAAGTCGCTAGGTGATAGCGTCTCAAGCCTTGCAAATCGGGATGAAAAAGCATCAGCGACATCAGTTTTTTAGACAACCCTAAGCCTCGGTAATCGTTTTTTACATAGACATCACAGAGGTAGGCGTAGGTAGCCTTGTCGGTTACCCAACGTGCAAAGCCTGCCTGGGCTCCGTCTTTATAAATGCCAAAACAGAGCGAATTTTCGATTGCCCTTTTAACGATCTCGAACGGAATGTTTTTGGCCCAATAAGATTCCTGGCTCAGGTATTGGTGTACCGCTTTGATGTCGACCAAATTCCTGTCGTCCGAAAAAATAAAGCCATTTTCTTGAATTTCCATGTTTGAGAAGGCGGAAGGTTAAAGGGATGAAGGTGAAATGGGAAATAGAGAATAGGTAAATCAGGGAATAGTTCTTTTAACCTAAAACGTATAACCTACAACTCATAACACACAACTCAATTAATTCCTCATGTTAATGAACTGTAGGGGCTGGCCAAAATCCTCGCCACGGCACAAAGAAATCACGCTCTGCAAATCGTCGATGTTTTTGCCTTGTACGCGAACTTGATCATCCATCATAGAAGCCTGCACCTTGAGCTTGCTGTCTTTGATTTTGGCAACGATTTTCTTGGCGGCTTCCTTGTCAATCCCCTCCTTGATCTTGATCTCTTTTCTGATCATATTGCCCGATGCGATATGTTCTTTTCCAAAATCCAAACTTTTAGGATCTAAATTTTGTTTCATCATGCGAGAGATGATCGAATCGGTGATGGCTTTTAAGCGCATGTCATCTTCGGTTACAATGGTAACCTGATTGGTTTTTTTATCCAAGTCGATGGTGCTTTTAGAACCGTTGAAATCGTAGCGGTTTAAGATCTCTTTTTTGGCATTGTTGATGGCATTGTCTAAGGTCTGCGCGTCTACTTTGCTTACAATATCAAAACTGGGCATAGGGTTAGCTTTAGTTAAAGAAATTAGTTAGATTTAATACATCAATAAGATGAGGCTACAAAAAACGCTAAAAAATAGGTGAAACCATCATGATTTTACAATAAAATCGAAAAAGATGGTCGGTAGCCGGTAAAAATCGGCAAATTTAGAGGAGCCAAAGATCTCGTAGATATAAATAAAAACAAAAAATACCTTACATAACTCCAAAACAAATGAAAGTCAGTAAAACCAAAGCTAAGAAAAAGACGGCTAAGAAAGTTGTCAAAAAACAAATAGAGCAAAGTTTAACCGAAAAATTCCTGGAAGCGGTTAAAGGCCTGGGCCATAACGCCGAACTTATTGCCGATGATATCGCCAAGGCCAGTAAGGTAGCGGCCAGAAAGCTCTCTAAAAAGTTTAAGGAAGTAAAGGAAACCGTAGCGCATAAAATAGAAGACTTGAAAGCGCCCGAAGTTGCAGCACCGGTAAAAACCGCAAAAAAAGCAGTGGCCAAAACGGTTAAAAAAGCAACCAAGCCAGTTGCAAAGACTGTTAAAAAAGCCGTAGCCAAGGCAAGCCCAGGGGTAAGCAGCGTAAAAGTAGAGAGCATCGCCAGTGCACAAAAAGTGGCGGCAGCCATGACAAAGCCACCGGTAAAGCAAACCACAGTTCAACCCAAAGCTACGGAAAGTAAAACAGCTGCCAACAAGGCCAAAGATACGCAAAAGGCAGTGGTAAAGGCAGTTACCAATAATCCGGTAAAAAAAGTGGCGGCCAAAGCCATCCCCGCCAAGAAAAATACCACGGCCAAGAAATAGCCTTGGTTAATTCTTTTGGAGAGATTAGTTTATAATTAACACTAACTTAACACTGAAATTCGCAGATTTGAAAATCCGCTGATCAATTCGGGGGATTTTTTTGATTCGACTACATGGCTAAAAAAAAGCTACCATTTTTAAATAGAGAGATCAGTTGGCTATATTTTAATGAAAGAGTATTGCAAGAGGCTGCCGATGAGACAGTTCCTTTAATTGAGCGCATTAAATTCCTGTCTATCTTTTCTTCTAACCTGGAAGAGTTTTACCGGGTAAGGGTAGCAACGCTAAGTCGTTTGGTTAACCTGAACGAAAAAGCCAAGGCCTTACTGGGCTTTAACCCCAAAAAGGTGCTCAATGAAATCAAAAACATTGTAGTAAAACACGAGCGTAAGTTCGAAGCCCTGTTTCAGGCTACTTTGATCAACGAGCTGGCCCAAAACCGTATTTTTATTTTAAACGATACCCAGCTGAATGTGGCCAGGGGCGAGTTTGTAAGGAACCATTTCAGGGACAAGATCCTGTCTAACCTGGTTCCGATCATGATCGATCTGAACGATCCTTTTCCTGAGCTCAAGGACCGCTATCTTTATTTTTTTGTAAGACTGAAGAAAAAAGGGGCCAAGAAGGGCGAAAAGTATGCCCTGATTGAATTGCCCGAAAACCTGCCCCGCTTTTTGGTGCTGCCAGAAACCAACGGACTAAAGTTCATCATCCTGGCCGAAGACATTATCAAATATTGCTTAGATGATATCTTTTATGTATTCAACTACAACCAGATCGAAGCTTTTTCCATCCAGCTTACCCGAGATGCCGAATTGGATATAGACAAAAACGTGAGCGATAAATTTATCGAAGAGCTCAAAAACAGTTTGGATAAACGTAGAAAAGGAAAGCCGATGCGTCTGCTGTACGATGCCGAAATGCCTTTCGAAATGTTGAGCGTTTTGGTCAACAAGATGAAAATAGAAGCCGAAGGCCTTATTCCCGGCAACCGCTATCATCGTTTCGGCGATTTTATTGCTTTTCCTAACGTAGGCTCGAGCGATTTGGAGTATGCGCCCACCATTCCGTTAAAAGTTCATGGCCTGCATCGTACCGAAAGTATTTTCAATAAGCTGCACAGCAGGGATTACGTGGTTAACCTGCCTTACCAATCGTACGATTACATCATTCTGTTTCTAAGAGAGGCGGCCATCGACCCTAAAGTAACCGAAATCAACATTACGCTGTATCGTTTGGCCGAAAATTCGAAGGTAGTCAATGCCCTGATCAATGCTGCCAAAAACGGGAAGAAAGTAAATTGCCTGGTCGAGCTGAAGGCCAGGTTCGACGAAAAGGCCAACATTTTTTGGACCAACCGCCTGATGGAAGAAGGCGTAAACGTAAACTATGGCCTCACCGATTACAAGGTGCACTCTAAAATTTGCCTGGTTAAGCGCATGGAAAAGGGCAAGGCCGTTTATTACGCCAATTTGGCCACCGGCAACTTTAACGAAAAAACTGCCCGCATTTATTGCGATCATAGCATATTTACCGCCAAGAAAGAAATTACGCAAGATCTGCTCAAACTGTTCAATGCCTTGAACAAACGTACGGTGGTTAAGGATTTCAAACACCTGATTGTATCGCCCTTGGAATCCAGAAACAAAATGTATGCGCTTATTAATCGCGAAATGCGTTTTGCAAAAGCCGGCAAGCCGGCTTATATGATTTTAAAGGTCAATAGCCTGGCTGATGAGGGCATCGTGCAGAAACTGTACGACGCCAGCAATGCGGGTGTACAGATCAGGCTGATTGTGCGCGGCATTTGCTGCCTGGTTCCCGGAATACCTGGTTTTAGCGAAAACATCACGGTAATCAGCATTATCGATAAGTTTTTGGAACATGCCCGCGTTTTTATTTTTGGCAACAATGGCAAGGAAGAAATGTTCCTTTCGTCAGCCGATTTAATGAGCCGCAATTTCGAACACCGGGTAGAGGTAGGATTTCCGGTACTTGACGAGAGCGTAAGGCAGGAAATCAGGGATATTATCGAATTCCAGTTGCAAGACAATGTAAAGGCCCGCGACATTACCAAGCTAAACAATAACAAATACCATAAAAACCGTTTGAGCACCAAAATAAGGGCTCAGGTTCAAACCTATAACTACCTCAAAAACAAACACCAGTAAATCCATGCTAAGATACGCCGCCATCGATATAGGTTCTAATGCCGTTAGACTGCTCATTGCCGACATTACTCAAAACGAAAAGGGTTACGGATTTAAGAAGAATACCTTGGTTAGGGTGCCTTTGCGCCTAGGCGACGATGCTTTTTTGGATCACAAAATCTCGCCGAAAAAAATCGACGACCTGATCAAAACCATGAGCGCCTTTAAAAACCTGATGGACGTTTATCATGTGTCTTCGTATTTGGCTTGTGCAACTTCTGCCATGCGCGAAGCCGAAAACGGGGCAGAGATTATCAAAACCATCAAAGCCAAAACAGATATCGATCTTGAAATTATAGAAGGGCAACGCGAGGCGAATATCATCTACTCCAACCATATCGAACAAAACCTCGATAGCAAAAAAAACTACCTCTATATTGATGTAGGTGGTGGCAGTACCGAGCTTTCGGTGTTTGTAAACAAGCAACCCTTGGCTTCTAAGTCTTTCAATATTGGTACCATCCGCATTTTGGATAACCAGGATAAGGACGAAACCTGGGACGAAATGAAAGACTGGGTAAAGGCCAATACCAAAGACCTGAAAAATCTGGCCGGCATTGGTACCGGAGGCAATATCAACAAGCTTTTCCGCATGTCGGGCGAAAAAGAAGACCTGCCGCTAACCTTTTTAAAGCTTAAAACCATGTACAACGAGCTGAATTCGTATTCGTTGAAAGAGCGCATCAGCCTGCTTAAATTGAACCAAGACCGGGCTGATGTAATTATTCCGGCCTGCGAAATCTACCTCACCCTGATGAAATGGACGGGCATTAAGCAAATTTATGTGCCCAAAGTAGGTATGGTTGATGGAATTATCAATTTGCTGATCGAAGAGAACCTGGAATTGTAAAGCGGCTTCGCACCGGCATCTTAAACAATCATCCTGAACGTAAGGTTGACCCTGGCCCTGTTCACCAGTTTGGTAGGGGGCAACCGATGCAGCCAGTGGGTTTGTGTGGTGCCTTTCATCACCAGTAAACTGCCGTTTTCTAATAATAGCGATACTGTTTCCTTGCTCTGCTTATGCTTGAAGGCAAATTTGCGTTCGGCACCAAAGCTTAAAGAAGCAATGGCTCCGTCTTTTTTCAGGTCCTTTTCTGCGTCGCTATGCCAAGCCATCCCCTCATCGCCGTTATGGTAAAGGTTAAGCAGGCACGAATTGAATTGTTCGCCCGATTTCTCCTCAACCAAGGCTTTAAGTACCAGCAATTCGCTTGTCCAGGGCAATGCCTTTTTGGTTACTTTAGAGTAGGTGTATGCAAAAGGCTTATCGCCATACCAGGCCACCTTGCGTTTGGTTAAAATGTGTTTGCCATAAATGATGGCTTCGTCATTTTTCCAGTCGATGTTTTGCAGCAGGGCCTGAAAGTACTCGTTTGATTTTTGTGGCGATAAAACCCTGCCATAGTAATTAACGATGCCGTCTTTAGGCAACAAATTGGCTTCAGTATCGATTGAGGTGCTAAACAAGTCCATTTTTCCAGTTTTGGTAGTCGCGCAACAGGCAACGTGTGCAAGGCCGATAGCCCAAATTTACGGCTTCTGTTGCAGATTGAAAGAAAACACGGTTCTCGCTTTTCATTCTTTTACCCGATGGGCAGGTGAGCAATCCGTAGATTTTCAGTTTTTTATGGCCAGCCAGTTTGATATCGCCATTTATGCGCAATTCGGCCAGTTTTTTAAGTTGCGCATAAGGAGAATTTCCAAGAGATAAGTGTTCCTTCATTGGCTAATTAGAGGATTGGTTTATTGGTGAGTGTATTCGTGATCATTTTCTTCCCCATGCCTCCAAGGGAGACAGGATTTTATCCTAGCCCAACCATGGACTATCAGCTATAGACTAAAACTAGCTAAGCGCATCGTGAAAAATGATGCCCAAGGTATGCCGTTCGCCATGATGTACTTCGCTTACGCCATGGCGCATAGCCGTACGGTAATAGCCCCTAGTGCCTTTGGTTGGCCTAAAATTAGTGGTGAAGGCAAGTATGTCGCCCCTTTTAGGCTTCAATACAATGGCTTTAGATTGTGCCCGCAGGTTTTGTTGGGTCAGCACAAATTCTCCACCTGTATAATCCTGTTCGGGTTCGTTAAGGAACAACAAAATCTGGATGGGGAAGAAGGTATCGCCGTAAAGATCCTGATGCAGGGTATTGAAACCGCCTTTTCCATATTTTAAAATCAGTGCTGTGGCTTTTTGTTGTCCGTTTTCGTGGCAGCTGCTTAAAAAATCTTCATGTTGGGCGGGATAATGGATGTCGATATTCAAGGCCCGCATCCAAGTATTGGCAATGGGCGCCAGCAATTGATAAAAATGTGTTCTTATTGTTTGGATAGCTTCTGGCAAGGGATAGTCAAAGTATTTGTATTCGCCCAAACCAAAACGGTAACGTTCCATAACAACCGTTTTTCGGTAATGCTCTTTTTGGGGATATAAATCAATTAAATCTTCACACATTTTAGCCGATAAAAGCGTTGGGATCAAGGCATAGCCTCGTTCGTTCATGTCTTCCGTCAGTTTGTTGGCATTGATATCCGCCAGTTTTTTCAGTAGACTTTCCATTTAGTTTGCCGTTTCTATTTGTGCGGCTTCCCAACCCAGCATGGCGTTTTTCCTGATCTGCCCCCAGTGGTATTGGCCAAAATGACCCGACGATTGGATAACGCGGTGGCAGGGAATGAGAAAAGCAATCGGATTGTCGCCAACAGCAGAACCGACAGCCCTCGAGGCATTGGGATGGCCAATGGCCTTTGCCAAATTGCCATAGGTGGTGAGCTGGCCAAGAGGCACTTTGAGTAGGGTTTCCCATACTTTGAGCTGAAAAGGCGTGCCTTTCAGGTGCAGTTTGATTTTTGAAGGCTCGCTCCAGTTCTGTTCGAAAATTTGCAAGGCTGATTCCTGTATTTCGTCCTTTTTGAGTTGATAACCGGCCAAAGGAAATTGTTTTTTCAGCTCGTCAAATGCTTGGGATTCATTATCGGCAAAGGCCATGTAGCATACGCCTTTTGTGGTGGAGGCAATGAGTAGCTGCCCGAATGGCGTTTGGGCGTAGCTGTAATTGATGTGCAGGTTTTCGCCTCCGTTTTTAAATTCGCCAGGGGTCATGCCTTCTACATTAACGAAAAGATCGTGCAAACGCCCGGTACCCGATAAGCCGGTTTGTAAGGCCACCTCGAACAAGGTAGACTGCTGGTCTTTCAATACCTGCTTGGCATAATTGAGGTTGAGATACTGCAGGAATTTTTTCGGACTTACCCCGGCCCATTCGCTAAACAATCGCTGGAAATGAAAAGGGCTCAGATTTACTTTTTCGGCCACCTCGTCTAAATCGGGTTGCGATTTGAAGTTCTCTTTCAGGTAGCTGATGGCTTCGGCTATGCGGTAGTAATTGATATGGGCTTGCGTATTCATTTTTCTCATTTTTTGATTACTCAAATTTACCTTATGCTGTGCTGGCCGGAAACCCGAAACTTGCTGACTTGAACTTTAAGCTGCCGTAAAATCACCCTCAAAATAACGCTTTTTTACGGTTAAGCATTACACAATGGCTGATTAATTTTGGATGTGATTGAGGTACAGACCCCGAAAAATACAAACTAGTTTGTATTTTATTTATTGAGGTGGGTGTCTAGCTTTGATTGTTTTAAAAACCTGTGTTACGCTCATGAAAAAGATATTTTATCTTTTGCTGGTTCTCGGCTTTGCCCAATTGGCCAATGCGCAGAATTGCCCTCAAGGTACGGTTCAATTAACCTTTAGTCCGGCCCAAAATGTACAGGTTGTGGCTTGCAAGCAAAGCGAGGTAAGCTTGGGCAAACAAAGTGTGTTTTGGGGCGTGAAAAACCTAACCAACGATAAGCTTTATGTGAAGTTTGTGAAAGTGGTAACCACCACTTGTGGCAAGGTATTAAGGTCTAACGGCGATACTTACCTTAAACCTGGCGAATTTGTGGGTGGAACTACTTTCTCTGGCGAAATTACCTTCGAAACACAAGTTTGGAAGGAAGATTGCAACGCACCGAAAAACCGTATCCAGTCTATTGCCTACGAAGGCCTAACGGTTCGAAATATTGCTGAGGAAGAACGTAAAAAGGAACAGCAGCAACGTACGGCCGATATACCCAAAACCAATCAGAGCCCTGCCTCGGCTCCTAAAACTGCCGTTAGCCAAGCTGCAGCGCCTGGTGGCAGTGCGCCTAGGCCACAAGAACAGCCCCGACAGCCACAGGTATCGCCACAGCAACTTGCCCAACAGCAGCAAAGGCAACAACTTGTACAGCAGCAGTTAAACCAGCTGAGCCAAAAAAGCCAGGCCCAGGCCAATGTAGCCAATAGTTTGCTGAGTGGCTTGGCTTCGGTTTTAAACAGCAGCCAGGTTAGAAATGCTAAGCGGAATATTGCATCAGACAACGACGAAAGGGATAGGAGGTTCAACGAGTTAAAAAATCTGTTGAAAGAAGGCAATGGCCATTTGATAGAATGCAGCAGCTGCGATGGCGAAGGATATACCGAATGCAGGGTTTGCGATGGCGAAGGAGAAAAAAAATGCTCGAGCTGCAATGGCAAAGGCGGAGAGACCTGTCCGGTTTGCAAAGGTTCTGGTAAAGGAGCTTTTAACATGGCCTGTACTTATTGTTTTGGCAAAGGCAGCAAAGACTGCCTGATTTGTGGCAATACGGGAAAAGAACTGTGTACCACCTGCAACGGCTTGGGCAAGAGATTTTGTACGTCTTGCAGTGGTACCGGACAAAAGTTTGAACGCGAATATGGGCAACCCAGTGAGCCTAGTCCGGCGTACAACCCTGTAGCTGCAGCGCCTACGCCCAGTTACAGCTCACCGGTTGCCAGGGTGGTTCCTTTTGAAATGCAGACTTTTCAACTCGATTTTAGTCAAGATTGGCTAAAGAAAAAATGGAACGAAGAGCAGTACAATATTACCAATATCCTGTCTAAAAACGGCAAGTATACTTTGGTCATGTCAACCAATTCAGGTTATACAGCACAGCTCTACCGTACCAAAAAAGCATTTCCTGCAGATACGATTAAGAAATATTGGGGTTTGGGCTACCATATTACCGATTTAACCGCCGACCCCACCAATGGCTGGCGAGTGGTACTTTCTAAAAACTCTGGGCTAAACGGCCAATCTTACAAATACGATACTACGATACCAGCTGCCTACATCAAGCAATATTGGGATAAGGATTATTACATTACCTCGCTCGCTTCAGATAAAAATGGAACTTGGGCAGTGGTCATGTCAACTGCAGCACCATATACCGCACAGTATTATCAATACGAAAAATCAATTCCAACCACATTCATCAAAACCTATTGGGACAAGAACTACTACATCACCAGCGCCACGGCGAATAAAGGAACATGGCTGGTAGTTGTATCGCAAACGCCCTTATACAAGGGTCAGGTTTATCGAATAAGCGATGCTTTTCCTGCCGACTGGGTAAAGGAATACTGGAATAAAGGCTATCGCATTACCACGCTGGCCGAATCGGGCAAATGGTTTGTGGTAATGTCGCTGTTTAACTAGGTAAATCAAAAAACATGAACATGAAAAAGATGTGGATAGGGCTGTTTATCGTAATGGCCATTTCTTGCAAAAAAGACAACAAGGAAGAGGAGCAGGCTGTGGCAACAGATCCTATCATCTCCTTTTACAATACCGATGCTGCCGTAGCCCTGCCGGTTAAGGTTTACATCGATGACCAGTTTGTGGGCAACAGCAATTCGGTATACATGCCGCAACATGTGCCTGATTGTGGCAAAATGGATATCAACTTTAAAGCATCGGCAGGCAATCATACTTTTGCCTTGGTAGCGAACGATGGCTATTTTACTACGGGTACTTTTAAAGCCACAGCCAATAGCTGCCTAAAGATCGAATATCGTGGCAGCAATTTTACCAGCATCAATTATGGGACAAAAAATGGCACGCTGAGCATTATGAGTGGCATTTTGAATGCCAATCCGATTGATGTGTGGATTGATAACAGCTTTGTAGGCCGATTGCAGAGTGCGGCCATTGCCTACAGGTGTGGCGAAAATAGGTCGGGGGTAGTAATCAGCCTGCAGTTGGCGCCTGGCACGCATACTTTCAAAGCTGTAGAAAGTGGTACGAATAGAACATGGACAGGCAGTCGTAACATCATTGCCAATGCCTGCCAGCCTTTGTCTTTTGGATTGTAATCTTTTGACTGGGCAAACAGAATGTATTTGATTTCTTAAAAGGCCGAAAGCTACTTGCAGCTTAGCAGTAATATTAGCAACACTAATTAAGCAACGATAATATAAATCTCAAAACAAAATGAAAAAACGCGTTACTTTCCTATCAATTATTGTTTTCATGAGTGCGATGTATGGTGCATTTGCCCAAGAACGCACTACTTCCAATTCCAGCACACAAAAGAAACAGGATGAACTGATGAAGGTGAACTATCAGCCTGTTCATTTGATTGCCAATATTGGCAAAACCGATGAAAATACCTATACCAACTTTGGGATTGAACTTAATGCTTCCAGACGGCTGATCAACTATGTGAATTATGGGGTAGGTTTGGCCTATTACCGTTTCGAATGGAGCAATAACGGTGGTTTTGACAATGTTCCCTATCCCTATGTGGCCACACAATCCAATTCTTTTGAACCAAGCGCCTTTTTATCTGCATACCTGCCGCTCAATAAAGTGTTGGGCAATGCCGATCGCAGCAGCGTGGGCTTCTTCCCCTATGTGAGTGCGGGTGCTTTTTTTAGAAGTTCAAGCATTAACACAGATACGAGAACTTCTACCACGTCGGGTACTACATCTTCTGCCTGTCTCTTATACACATCTAAAAAAGGGGGGGGGGGGGGGGGGGGGGGGGGGGGGGGGGGGGGGGGGGGGGGGGGGG